>NZ_CALDDG010000087.1 GCF_937936435.1 uncultured Sulfuricurvum sp.
AGATAAAGGAATGTGACTGGAGTTCAGACGTGTGCTCTTCCGATCTGAACGTCTCGGAGTAGAAGAGGGTGAGTACATCGAATCGACGATGGTGACCCGTGCGGTTGAAAAAGCGCAGAAAAAAGTCGAAAACATGCATTTCGAAGGGCGTAAGCATATCGTTGAATACGATGATGTTGCGAATGAACAGCGTAAAATCGTCTATAAATTCCGCGGCGAATTGTTAGATCCTGCCTATAAAATCGCAGATAAGATCGAATCGATCCGAGAAGAGTATGTTGATCGGACGATCGCACTGTGCGGTATTTTCGATGGGATGATCGAAGAAGAGATCGATTTGGATCGGCTTGTGTTGATGCTCAAAGAAGAACTCAACTGTACGATAGAGAGTTCGCTCTATGCCGAAAAAGGGTTTGATTATCTGCGCGAGACGACTCTCAATGCCCTTAAAGCCGAATATGATGAAAAAATGTCGGTTGTCGACGAAAAACTTCGCTCGGAGATTGAGCGGGAGATTTATCTCAAAACGCTTGATACGGCGTGGCGCGAACATCTTTACCAAATGGACAGCATGAAAACAGGTATCCGTCTGCGTGCCTACAATCAAAAAGATCCGTTGGTCGAGTATAAAAAAGAGAGTTACAACCTTTTCAGCGAATTGGTCGAGACGATCAAATACGATACGATTAAAACCCTTCACGTAATCCGTTTCAAAGTGGAAAGTGCCGAGGAAGAAGCCGAAGCATTTGCACGCCAAATGGAGCTTGAAAAAAAGCAGGAAGCGTTTCGAATGAGTCTGAATCATCAGGAACATGATAATGACGACAAAAAAATTGCCCGCAATGACGACTGTCCGTGCGGAAGCGGTTTGAAATACAAAAACTGCTGCGGCAAATCGGGACCTAAAAAAGGGGTATTTGCCTCTTGAATATCGTCTCTTACCTCGTCAAACGATTTTTGCGCTTTGACAAAGAGCAACCCTTTATCTTTCTTTCCGCACTCCTCGCATTCTCCGGAATCGCACTGGGGGTGATGGTTCTCATCATTGCTATGGCACTTATGAACGGTTTTGACAACGAGTTCAAAAAAAAGCTTACGGTGATGAATTACCCTATGACAATTCAGCCAAAATTTTATGCGACCTGCGATGAAGCGTTGGTAGAAGATTTACGAAAAAAATTCCCCGATCTTTCATTCAGCCCTTATATCAATTCGGCGATCCTATCACGAAAAGGGGATTTGATGGAGGGGGGGTACCTCTTCGGCGTCGATTTTGCGCAAGAAGCGAAAGTTAATGCGGTCGTCGCAGCCGGTCTGAAAAACGGCACGCCTAAAGGGTTTGACGTCATGGTCGGAAAAGCGCTTAAAGAGGAATATTCCCTTTCGCAAAACGAAAAACTGACCTATGTTTTTACCCAAATGGAACCGGGCGGGCTGGCATTGACGCCAAAAATCAAACGCTTCAAAGTCGTTTCAACATTCGATTCGGGGCTCAGTGCGTACGACAAAGGGTTTTCTTATACGTCGATCGATGCACTGCAGCGTGTTTTAGGTATCCCTTCGTATCTGTATGACGGCATCCATGTCTATTCTCCGAATCCGGAGGCCGATATTAAACGTGTCGCGTCGTATTTGCCGGATACGGTATCGATTCGCGGATGGTGGGAAGACAACGGCAACTTTTTTGCTGCACTGAAAATGGAAAAAATGTCTTTGTTCATCGTATTGATGCTCATTATCCTGATTGCGGCAATCAACATTATCTCTTCACTGCTGATGACGGTGATGAACCGCCGCAGCGAAATCGCTCTATTGATCTCTCTGGGTGCTTCGAAACAAGAGGTTAAAAAAGTCTTTTTAATTCTGGGGATAGTAATCGGCGTCCTCGGGATAGCGACGGGAGCTGTTTTCGGCTTTATCGGGATGTGGGTATTGGGAACGTTCGATATCATTTCCCTTCCGGCCGATGTCTATCCAACCTCGACTTTGCCGCTGGATTTAAGTGCAGTCGATTTTTTCTCGATCATTGTGGGTGCGTTTGTCATCGTCTTGCTTTCGTCGTGGTATCCGGCAAAAAAAGCCTCAGAAGTCGACGTATTGACGGTTTTACGCAATGAGTAGAGGTCAATCTCACTTTATGCGGCAATTTGATCGCTTAATTTCGGTTTTGTAGAATCACACTCATGAAACGAAAATATTGGCGTTATCTGCTTTTACTTTGGTTCACGGTCTCCATGAACCTTGTCAATACCCATGTTCACCACGATTTGCATGAACATAACGATTGTGTCAAATGTTTCGTTCATAATCATTTGGGCGACGCCGATCTGCCTCAGACGCATGCGATTGTATTCGAACCTCTATTCTCCGATGATATCGAGAATCGTCCCTCTGTCCGCGTCGATAATTCTTACCACTCCTTTATTAATCCTCGCGCCCCTCCTTTTTCGGTCTGATTTTCTATAACTATTCACTAAACCATTATCATATTTTGGAGCAACTATGGCTAAATTATTATGGCTCTCCATTGCCTGTGCAACCGTGCTCAGCGCCAATGAAAGCGAGCTTGAACTATTAAAACAACAGATGTCCGCATTGCATGAGCAGATGATGCAGATGCAGCAAAAAATCGCTGTTCTGGAAAATACGGCAAAAATGCAAGCAACGAATACATTGCAGGATGAGACTTTAACCTCTATGGTACAAAATGATCAAAAAACAGCTCAGACGACGATGCTGCCGGATATTGCGGTTATTTTGAACGGCGGATATACCTCGCGAAGCGTTTCAAAAGATGCGTATGCGGCTGCAACGATTCCGGGGTTTGTTAACGATATGGAAGTACCGTTCAACGCGAAAAACGGATTTAATTTTAATTATGCCGAAGTGGCGATGAGTTCGACCGTCGATCCGTTTTTGGATGCGAGTGCGATTTTTCATATCGACGGAAGCGGCGGTATAGAGGTAGAGGAAGCTTATTTTACGACACGCGCATTGGACTATGGTTTCAAAGCAAAGGCGGGAAAATTCAAAAGTGCTTTCGGTCGTGTCAATGAAAAACATCACCATGCCTGGAATTTCGAGGATCAGGAACTTATTAACTATGTTTTGTTCGGTCCTGAAGGTTTGGGTGGAGAAGGGGGCCAGATACAGTGGGTCGCACCCACGCCGTTTTATCTGATGGCCGGCTTCGAGCTTTTCGACGGTAATCCGGAGCAGGGATTCAGTGCCAAAGAGTCGGCGACAACAGGGGTAGGATATCTGAAAATGTCACAAACTCTCGGCAAAGCTACGGTATTGGCAGGTCTCAGCTATGCTCAGGGAAAATCGGAAGTTCAGAATCTTGATCTTTCCGGAGAACCGATTGCCAATAGCTACACCGATTACGGGCAGACCCGTATATACGGTGCCGATCTGACAGTCGAATATCCTCTGGGGGCATTTAGTTCGTTGATATGGCAGAACGAGTGGATGCAACGTGATCAAGACGCAGAAGCTCAAACGCAGAAGCAAGCCGGATTTTACAGTGAACTGCTGTATCGCATGGATGGAAATTGGGCCAGCGGTATCCGATACGATGACCTGTATCGAAACGTCGCCGGTGCGCCGGACGATTTAAACCGTTTCAGTGCAAAACTCGAATATAAACCGTTTGAATTCTCCCGATTCCGACTTCAGTACAATCATGACCGCTCTAAGGCGTTTGACGATGAACGTAAGACGGTGCACGAAGTATTGCTGAACTATACTCTTGAGCTCGGTGCCCACGGCGCTCATGCTTTTTAAGGAAAAACAATGAAAAGAATATTATTGATACTTTTGTTTGCCGTACCGATGTTCGCGTCGGTACATGTCACGGCCGCTTATCCCTATATCGGAGAATTGGTCAAAACCATCGGCGGAAATAAAACACAAGTGAGCGTATTGGGCACATCGTCGTCCGATCCTCATTTTGTTGTGCCGCGTCCGTCATTCATCGGAGTTCTTCGTCAAAGTGATTTATTGATTTTGAACGGGGGGGGACTGGAGATAGGATGGATTCCTCCGTTGTTGTCTCAGGCCAATAATCCCAAAATCATTCAGGGTTCCAGCGGCTATTTCGATCTCTCCAAATACGTCAAAACGATAGATAAGCCTGCATCCCTTTCCCGTGCTCAAGGGGATGTACACGCCGACGGGAATCCTCACTACGCACTTGATCCATATAACATTCCGATTTTGGCAAAAGTGATTATGTTAAAACTTTCCGAGATCGATCCTGCGGAAAAAGCCTTTTATAGAGCCAATTACGATGCATTTGCCGCACGTTGGAAAGAAAAATTGACTCAATGGGAACAGCAGATGGCACCGTGCCGAAACAGCGAGGCGGTACAGTATCATGAACTCTTTAGCTATTTTTTAAATCGCTACGGCATTCGCACGGCGGATACCATCGAGCCGCTTCCTGGAATCTCCCCAAGTTCCCGTCATACGATGGAGTTGATTTCGCTAATGCGTGATCGCCGTATCGGTCTCATCGTTCAGGATACGTATCATGAACCGAAAACGGCGCAGTTTATCGCCGATAAAACGGGTGCGAAAGTGGTTTCTCTTCCTTATGATGTCGGAACGGGAGCTAAAGATCTTGAATCGCTTTTTGACATCATGAGTTCGCAGATATGTCGGCATTAGAGATTCTTTGGCCGGTACTCGCCCTGACTTTTGTCATGGTGGGAATTCATACTCTTTTTGGATTGGAAATTCTCCGCAGGGGGGTGATTTTTACCGATCTGGCCGTAGGCCAGGTCGCTGCGGTAGGCATAGCAGTGAGCAGCGCTTTTTTAGGGGGAGAACATCAGGCCATATTGAGTCTGGTATTTTCGTTTGCGGCGGCGTTGCTTATCGCTTATGTCAGTCGCCACAGCCGCCATATCGAAGCGTTTATCGGTCTTTTGTATGCAATGGGAGCTTCGGCTGTGATGATTGTCCTTTCGCAGGGAAGCGAAGGGGACGAACTCTTTAAACGATTGATGGCTAATGATATTTTATTCGTCGGTTCAGGCGACATACTTCAAGCGGTGGCCGTCTATGGTGTGATTTGCTTATTGTACTGGGGCTTGTATTCACGTTTAAGCGGCTTTGTACGGGAACTCTTTTTCTTTTCTTTGTTGTCCCTGATGGTGACGACATCCGTTCCGCTCGCAGGTGTTTTAGTGGTGTTTACGCTTTTGATCGCGCCGGCATACGTCGCATTGCTTCAGAAACGCTTCATACCTGTTTATTTTGGATGGATGTACGGCTGGGGATTTATCGCAAGTGCACTCTATTTGTCGTATAGAAACGATTGGCCGACGGGATACAGTATCGTGTTTGTGGGGACGTTCGTGACGTTGTTGATCGTTTTATGGCTTGAAAGAGCCAGAGAGGTTAAGAAAAGATAATCCGATTGGGATTATTTCTTTTTCTCATCCGGAAGCATCCATAAAAACGGATAGACCAAAGTCCGTTTGAGGATATTAAACGGTGCGGTAACGATCTCTTTCGCGATTGCGGTATGTACCTGCGGATCATCGAGTTTGCCGTTGAGCGTCAGAGTCGTCGATACGGAACCGTCATCTCCGAACAGGATGTATCCGACCATGGGAACTTTTCCGATCGCCGACCCTAGATCGGTTTTGAGCGTCAGTGTTCCGTTAATATTCTCAGCTTTCATATCCGCAGTACCCTCACCGACCATTTTGATCTCTTTGGAGTCTAAGAGAAAGTTATCGACTTTGAGAAGCCCTTTGTTGTAAACAAAATGGGCGTATCCTTCTTCGACCGGAAGCCCTTTCGTATTATAATTCGGCAGAGAGAAAGTCGCTAGGGAGGGGACGGTATTGATAAATGCGAGGACATTGTTTAATACCTTGTAATCCTTGAGGATGGTTTTTTCGATACGCATCAAACCGTCAAACGATTCGGCTTCCCCCTTGGCTTCAAACGAAAATCTCCCTCCGCTAAAGTCGCTTAGAGCGAACAGATGTTCCATAAATACGTCGTTGAAACCGATTCCGTTGATCGAGAAAATACCTTTACGGATTTTAAGTACGGCATTTCCGTCACGATGCTGCAATGAGGCATCCATATTGCTGCCGTTTAGCGTTGCATTCATGGTATCGGCGATAATTTTACGTTCTTTCATCAGATACAGATAGGTATTGGAAATCGTGATATTAATCGGGATCGAATCCGTAGAAGGAGATGAAGCGGATTCGGTAGAAGCGGAAGAGTGAGCCGATAAAAATTTAAACAGCTGCGGTATATTGACGCCGATGTTTTTTCCGCTGACATCGATGGTATTTGCACTTCGATCGATCACAAGGCGGTCATTAACCCTGATTTTACTCATTCCGTCCTGATAGGTGCCGCTGTAGCGGTAGTGCGATACCGGAGTGTCGTTAATGACCATCAGCGCATACGGATAATCGATCTCGCCGTTGAAACTGTAACGCGACGTAGCTCCGGTGTAAAAAATATTCAAATATCCGTTGTCGATATCGTATCGGCGTAAAATAGGAGATTTTTGAGAAAGCAGCCGAATATCGCCGATAGACATTTTCCATCCGTTCGTGATCGTCGTAAAACGGGTTTTAAGCGCTTCGGCATTTAAGACGATCTCTTCTCCCGATAGGTCGGCATCGAGCGTAACGGTATCTTGAGTATCGACCAGCGGCAGGAGCTTGGGATTCAATGCGACCATGTTGCTGATATCGATATTCCCTTTTTTGGTATCCAAACGGTAAAAACCGCTGAATTTTCCTTTGAGCAGGTCACCTAAAACTGTTTCGATGTGGCTGAAAGCGATTTCATCGCCGTCGAACTCGGCACTGAAAGGGGAGATAAGGAGCGGTAGTTTGTGGATCGACCAGACAGAGGCATCGGGAGTACCGAAGCGGGCTATACTGCCGTCGTAGCGTATGTTAATATTGAACGGAGCGTTACGAAGCTGGATTTCACCCAGATGAAACTCCTGAATCCCTATTTTGATATCGGACTTTTGCTTTGATCCGTCAAAGAGAGCGCTGATTTTACCGCTGGCGGTATTCGAAATAGAAAACGGAATATTATGGATAGCGGTTGAGGCATTGTGGTAATCAAACGGTGCTCTAAAACCGTTGACCTGCAATGTTTCACCCAGTATGTTCCATTGGGAAGGGAGAAAATCGAGACTGTCCCCTTCCGGAGCGATTATATAGGAAACATGCAGCGGTTCTCGAGGACTTTTGAGTGAAAAATAGTTTTTATTGCCTAACGGAGAGACGTCATAGGCATCGATGGAGACGATTCCCCGATCTTTGGAAGCATTGTATTCGCCTCTGACTTTCGCGGTGGCGAGTCCTTTGCCGTAAGAAGCGATAAAGTCGTCAAAGGTTACGCGGGCATTATCGAGTCTGACGATTCCCCCTTGTGCATGAAGCGCAATTTTGTCGAGAGTAAAATCGGATGGGGAGGGACGAAAATTTCCCTGCGCAGTAGTATCGAGCGTATGAAGGTTGATCGAAAGATTCAAATCGACGGCACAATCACCCGTCATCTGTTTGAGCGGAACGTTTATTTTATAGAAGCGCAATAACGAGAGAATCGGATCGTTCAGCATTGCATGATCGGTATCGATATGGGCTTCGAGCATCGTGTGCGGTGTCGTAAAATCGATAAAAAGATTACTTTTTTCGGTAGGTAGGGTATAGAACGTTCCTCTTTGAGGAGAAATATAGAGTTTTCCCCGGTGAAAAGAGAGAAATACTTCAGGTGCTTTGATCGGATCAAAACCTTGTGCGAAGGTATATTCTCCATTTGCAACCGTTGCTTCGATCCGGAGTTCGGTTAACAGCTCTTCGGGCGTATCGTAATGAAATGTACCGTGAGCGCTGTTAAGTGTTATTGATGTCGCTTTCGCGTATTCGACGATCCATGGCTGTACTTCAGGATCGATGCCGAAAAAATCGACCAACGGCTTTACCGTATTGATCGTTCCTTCTGCTAAAGCGGAAAAACCGAATGTATCGGTATCGCCTTGAAAGCGTATTTTGAGATTCGGAGTGTCAGGCAACCGAAGAGTGATATCTCCTTGCAACTTTTGTTGAGGAAGATTGACGCGTAATGAGCCGGAGAGATTGGCATCGGCAAAAGTAAATGGGGGGAGGGTGAGATCAAAACGTGCCGGATCGAGCCTAAATGAGCCTTTGCAGGTATAGTTACCCTCTTGCAAGAGTATTTCGCCTATTTCTCCTCGCTGATATCGGATCGAAGTTTCCAGTGTTTTATAGCGGAGAGTTTGAATGTGGATGGAATAGACCCATTGCTCGATCGAACGCACAACCGGAGGCAATTTGGAAAGCGGTTTCAGGGTAAAAGGTTCCGAAGATTTTTCCATGTCGCTTAGATCGATGTTTCCAATGACGATTCGTAATGAATCGTCCCATTTGAGATATAATTTCTCGATCGTAACACCCTTGAATCTTAGGTGATCGATTTGAAATCCTTCTAGCAGAGCAAGAAAAATGAAAAAACCAAGCAAAAAAACGGTTGCAAAAAAAAGAACGAGATTTCTATGGATTCTGGGGATTGTTTTG
>NZ_CALDDG010000088.1 GCF_937936435.1 uncultured Sulfuricurvum sp.
CCGCTGAGCTGACCGAAAGGACGATCGGAGAGAGACTCGATCCCGATCCGTTCCAATGCCTCGCGGGCAATGGTCCGATCAGAGTGTGAGGGTGCGGCGAAAAACCCGAGTTTGGATACCCTCCCCATCATAACCATCTCCAAAACGGTGTAATTAAACGGTACGTTGTGGTATTGCGGGATATAGGCGATGTGCGAAGCGATTTCGCGGTGCGAATACCGCTCGATCGAACGGTTATTGAGCCATATCTCCCCTCCGTGCGGACGCAGTAATCTAAGCATCAGCCGAATCAGGGTGCTTTTTCCGCATCCGTTAGGGCCGAGGAGGCTGACGACTTCCCCTTTACGCAGGGAAAAGTTGATATTGTTTAAGACCTTTCGGGTCGGATAGGAAAACGATAGATCGCTGACGGTAAGTATAGGATTTAGTTCCATGCTGCCCTCGCATTTTTAAGTACGATGATGAAAACGGGGATACCGATCAAAGAGGTCAGTATCCCGATCGGTATTTCGACGCTCATCGCCAGACGGGATACCGAGTCGGCCAAAAGCAAAAAGATCGCTCCGGTAATCGTCGAGAGAGGAACCAATAAACGGTGCGAAGGGCCAACCGCCATACGGATGATATGGGGGATGATCAATCCGACCCATCCGATAATCCCTGCCATGACGACCGAGAGGGAACTGGCGAGGGTGGCTAGGATGATCGCCAAAAAACGGATCAGCGGGACGTTGACACCGAGAGCTTTGGCTTCTTCATCTCCCAGACTGAGCAGATCGAAATATTTGGAAAGGAGAATCATCCCGATAATACTGAGAATCATCGGAATACTGACGTAGAGGACACCGTTTAGATCTGCCATCGTCAAACTTCCCATGAGCCAATAGACGATTGCGGGAAGAGTGCTGTAGGGATCGGCGACGTATTTGATGATCGAAAGCAGGGCGGTAAAGAGCGAGCCGCTGATCACCCCTCCGAGGACAAGCATAATCGTCGAGCGGGAGTTGGTTACCATCGAACCGATCAATACGGCGACGCCGACGGCTACAAAACCGAAGATAAACGCCAGTATCTGGACGATATACCATTGTTCCGAGATCAACATCCCCAATGCCGCTCCAAATGAGGCTCCTGCCAAAACACCCAAAATACCGGGTGAAACGAGGGGATTGACAAACATCGCCTGAAACGCCGCTCCCGACGTTGCGAGTGCAGCTCCGATCAAAATAGCCAGCAGGATGCGTGGGAGTCGGATTTGCAAGATAATATTGTCCAAGAGGGCATAGGTCTCATTGCCCGTTCCGCCGAAAAGTTTAAACTGCAAGTAGCCGAGCAGGGTATGAAAATCGATCGGATATTGTCCCCACAACAGGGAAAGTGTGGCGACTAAGATCAGCAGGACGCTTGCGCCTCCGATCCATCCTATGCTTTTGATACGGTTCATAAATTCCCTTAAAACTTCAGATTGACACTGCCGTAAAGCCCAAACGGGGCTCCGGTTTGATAGGTCGTTGCCGATGTCGTTGCCGCGAGATAGTTATCCGCCGCGTTGATCGTAGAGATGTATTTCTCATTCGTCAGATTGGTCGCCGTCAAACGGAAAAGGGTGCTTTTCGATCCCATAAACGATCCGGCTTTATAGGCGACATCCAAATCGAATACCGTGAATGGATCGATTTTTTCTTTGTTAAAAACATCGCCGTAACGGCTGGAGGTATAACGAGCACTTGGGGTTAGAGTCCATGCACCCATGTGGTAAGAGAGTGCCGCTTTTGCCATGAATTTCGGAGCGTCAGGAAGCTGATTCCCATCCGTTTTTGCCGTTGTAGTGGCATTTGTTTGGAAATCTTGGGTGAAATAGTATTCGTTATACGATAATCCCAAGAGGAATTCCAACTGTTCGTTGATCGGACCGTAGGCCGAGAATTCGGCACCGTATCCGAGGGCATCGCCCATATTTCTCGGATAGGTGACATCGTATTCGGCATCATACGCATTTGCCTGTTTGTTTTTGACAAATGAAACATAGAAATTCGGATTGAGAGTAATCGCTCCGATAGAGGTTTTAAGGCCCAAATCGATGTTGTCGGAAGTTTCGAGATCGAGTTTATCCCACAATTCTTGCAGCGTAACCCCTTTGCTGACAAAATTAGAACGATTGTTCGGATTGATATAGGTCGGGAAGAGATTGACGTCGAATCCATAAGTACGCGAATAGTCAAGATAGACTGTCGTAGTATCGTTCAATGCGTATCCGAAATACAAAGACGGCAAGAACGTATGGAATGTTTTGGCATCGACACTTCCCCATGTATCCACGGTTCCGTTTGCAATCGCCGTATCATAGTCGCTGCTGGTAGCCGCACTGGTACCGTTGGTGTAACTGGTAAGAGAACCGAGCTTGAAGCTTTGATAGCGTGCTCCGATAAGATAATTAAATTTATCAAGTGTACCGCTGAGTTCGATAAACGGGGATTGGAGGACATGATAATCGTTATCGGCGAGTACCGAATAGCCGTCATAGACGAGATTTCCTGTTGCATCGACTTTGTATTTGACCTGATCGGACGGAGGCCCGGGAGGGAGTTGTTTATGGTACCAGTATCCTATTTTGGTATTGAGCGCTTCGGAGAATTCATGCTCATACGCTGCCGTAGCCCCGAAGAGGTCATGGTCCATTCTCCAGTTAATTACGCGGCTTTTGGTCGGATCGGCATTGACACTCGAGTACCAATAATCCCCTTTATCGTTTTTGTAATAGGGTTTTAACGAGAGGGTATCTTTGGAAGTCGGTTTGTATTCGAAATTTCCGAAAACAGCCGTCGTTACAAAGTTTTGTTTGTTCCAATCGTAATAGTTGACATTGTTTGCCGAAGTCGGATGGACAGATGAATAGTCCGCTTTGTAATAAGTGTCCAGATCGCTTGCCTGAGCATACGACAGATTGTAGTAATTATTGTGGTCATCGGAATTTTTGATGGCAAAAAGCTCGGCTTTAAATGCATTATTCGGGATATAGGTCAAACCGATCATTCCGTTTTTGCGTGCCAGATCGCCTGAGCCTTTGGTTTTGTCGTTTGTCAGGTTTGAAAATGAACCGAATACGCTGACATCACCGATTTTTCCTGAATCTACCCGTATAAACGTACGTTGAAAGTCGTCGCTTCCGAATGCTTGAGAGACGCTAGCCCCCGCTTCGCTGGCCGGACGTAAGACGTTCATATCGACTTTACCGATCAGGCTCGAAAACCCGATGTTTTTTTCAACCGGGAGAAACCCTTTGAGCAAATCGATGGAAGAGACGTTTTCCATATCGAGCATTTGTTTACCGCCGCCTGGATTGCTCGAAAGGGGTGTATCGTCGATGAGGTACACTCCTCCGGGACCTGTTTGCGATTTACCGCGGATACGGATCGGATCGTGGTAGGAGGGCTCATTGGAACCCGCTTGATCGACAGGGGTGTAATTGACCGACGGGGAAAATTGCACGACGCTGTATGGGTTCATATTCGCTTGAGTACCGAGGGTTGCAATGCTTTTTGTTGTAAAACTTTGCATATTCTGCGGTGCGGAGAGGTTGGTATCGGCGATGAGCAGATCGTTGTCGCTTTGGGTATCGTTGACGACGATGCGCTCGACAGTGATCGGCGCGGCAGACAAAACAGCGCATGCTGCGATAGAAATCATAACGGGAGAAAGTTTCATGGATTGACTCCTAGTAATTTTTGGGTTTGCTGATTGGTTAATTTGACATGGAAAAAGAGATCGTAGAACTCTTGAACCTGTCGGTTGAGATCGATGGCGTACTCTTTCGGATGAAAAAGAGTTGCGAGCCATTGGATACCGATAACCCGCATAAAGGATGGCGGACGGTCGATCCAGTTAAACGGTGTGGTGGGGACAAGATGGATGCGTCCGGTTTTGACCGCACGGAGGTTTTGCCACATCGGATCGCTGACGAGGTCGTTATAGACGGCACGGTTTTGGACGACGATCACATCGGGGTTATAGGTAAGCAGCGTCTCAAAACTGATTTTTTCAAGCCCTAGAAGACCGCTTTGCTGACATTTATGGACATTTTCCCCTCCGGCGAAATTGAGCGCTTCGACGTGAAATGAAGTATCGCATTCGGTAGAGAGACCGTCAACGCCTTCGGCGTAGTAGTAGCGGGTCGGTTTGGCTTTAGCTACTTTCGTTTGGACGTCACGAATGATTTTTTCGGAATATTTCGCCAGAGTTTCAGCTCGTTTGGTTTCCCCTATCGCTTCTCCGGCAAGACGGAACGCTTTAGGCATGTCATCGACTTTGCGAAACGGGATCATAATGGTAGGGACGTGTATTTTTTCAATTTCACGTCGGACGGTTTGTACCATCATGTCATCTTCCCATACCAGTACGAGCTGGGGTTTATAGGCGATAAGGGTTTCGAGATTAATGCTTTGTCCGCCACCGTGAAACGAACCGATCACGGGAAGAGAGACAAAATATTTTCCTAATAGTTTCTCATCGGCATTGTTATTGGGGTTTTTGGCTTTGAAATTAAGTCCGATCATTTTCTCGGGATTCAAGGCGTAGATCAGATAGTTCATCGGCGGCGACGAGCCGAAAACACGATCAGTCGTATCCGGTAATGTGACGGTGTGTCCATCGGCATCCGTAACGGTTTTAGCCTGAAGATTCAGAGCGAACACTATTAGGATCAGTAAACGGAATAAGGCAGTCATAGAGGGGCTCCTAGGATTTATTGAGTGAGAAGGCGATGGGTATCTTCAAATAAACCGTTTTTGTCAGCGTCGGATAATCTCCGCTGAGCGAGAGAACGGTTTGAATCGCTTTATTGTCGAGGGTACTGCTTCCGCTGGTGGAAAGAATTTCCGCTTTTTCGACAATGCCGCTGGGTTTGAGGATAAATGAGACGATTACTACCCCTTCCAGATGAAGCTTGCGGGCGACAGCGGGATAGGTAAGGGCGTTTTCGATCATCAGTCGTATGCGCCCCAGTGTTGCTCCATTGATCTCGTCGGACGAAACGTTCTGTTTTGTTGATTCGTTCGTTGGATGAGTGGTCGGTACGTCATGAGGAGAATCATCGGTAACTGGATTACGAGTCGAATGAAGCGGTTCGCCTGAGACGGGTTTTAGATCGGATGGAACAACACTGGGACGCACGGCAACAGTTTGAGGCGTAGACGCCTCAGAGGATACCGCCGGAGTGAGTGACGGTATCCTCTGAAGGGTCTTTTTCGGTTTTAAAACCGTTTTTTCAGGTTTAGAAGATAGTGATTTCACTATGGACTTGGAATGGCTTTTCATAGGAATTTTTTCCGATGTAACCGATGTACTGGGGGCGTAGTCCGCTAACGAAAGCAAGACGGGTTTCTCTTCAAGAGGCAAAGGGATCGGATCGTTCAGAGCAAAATAGAGTGTCGAGCCGAGAAGAGCGGCATGGACGAATAATGACGCGGCAAAGGATTTGATTTTTAATAAGAAATTATTATGTATCTTTTTTGATACAACGATCGGGTTTAAAAAGACCATCCTAGTTTTCCTCTTTATCAATAGAGACGGATTTCATCCAAATCGATCCGTACGGATGGCGTTCTATATCCGCCACGGTGGTTCGTCGGTTAATCATCCGTATGGATAGGGGTTCGATCCAGTTCCAAAATTCTTCGATGTATTCCGGAGGCATTTTGAGGTCGTTGATCGTTTTTTTATACATCATCAGCCATATTTCACGCCCTTTTTCATCGATAGTAATATGGAAATGGCGCATACGAAGCGCCGGATGACCATGGGTCGGTGTGTATGCTTTTTCTCCGCCGAGGGCTTCGACGAAAAAATCGGCTGTCTTTTCCGTGGCGAAAACGAATGCCGCATCGTCAGCGGGAAACAGGCTGCCGATGACACTTTTTCGAAGAAGAGCATGGTGATATCGTACCATGGCACGGATATTGGCTTCGCCCCATCCCTTGTATAGCGCATCGGTGGGAAACGGCACTTCCGGATAAACAAAATCGATTTTTGCTTCCGCCGTAAAAGATACAGGACCGGCACCTTGAAACGGTTTGGTACCGCAGGCATTGAATGTAGAGACGGGTTTACCCTCAGCGGTTGATAATAACATGCTTTCTCCTTTTTATGTTGATGATGCTCGCATCTATGACGTGATGCTGGGACATCAGGGGAGATGACAGGGATTTGAATAACCGCAGACAAACGTTCCTGTCATCTCTACTCATGTCCGAGCGAGGTCTTTCCCCGAAGGGGGAAGCTTTAAAACCGATAATTGGCTTCCAGACGCATTTCACG
>NZ_CALDDG010000089.1 GCF_937936435.1 uncultured Sulfuricurvum sp.
GATGCTATAGCCGCCTGTGCTTTTTTCTCCATCAATTCGCCCACAGAATAAATATCCGTATTCGTTCTAAGCGCTTTCAAAACGGAGATTATCGGTGAATCCTGTGATGAGAGAATCTTGATTTGTTCCGGTGTCATTTCAGCTTTAATCGCAAGAGTATTAAGCGCTTCCATCCAGATTTTTTTGTAATCGGAAAAATAATAGCTTTGGATCTTGGCATATACCGTATCCAATTCACTCTCTTTTAACTCGGTGGAATATCCTAAAACCCAATTAGAACGAATAATCGTTTTGAGAAGTGTCTTACCGTCAAGGGTAAAGACTTTTTCATATCCTTTTTTGGTATAAAATCCAGGGATTACAAAATGCGTACCGCTGAATAAAGAACCATTTTCACCCATTGTGGAAGAGAATTGAAACTCTTTCAAGTTCATCTCTTCTACTTTGTCTTTTAATTGTTTATATAGCAGCGCTTCTTGCCCATAGCCTGCTAATTTGTTTCTGGCTGTTTGTACCGTAATCTGATCCAAACTATACGGTTTAAATCCATAAGAAAGGAGCCGTTTCCAATGTTCAGAAAGATTGTTTTGTAAAATCCGGTTTTCGGCAAATTGACGTCCCCAAAGTTTTTTCATCCATTGAACCATAAAACGGTTATCCCGTTTTTCTTGATTATTAAGCATCAAGTAAGCTTTGGTATTTTCCCAAGTCTCGTCGTAATTGTCAAGATTGTTGATGGTCTGGGACTGAAGAGTTTGCGCCACTTCCGGCAACAAAATTTTTATAAGTGCATCGTGATAAAGACTATCAAGTTTTTCTTGCCGTTCTTCAACACTGTAATATGCCAATCGCCAGATACGCCGTGACGACTCCGCTTCATCCATTGTTTTAATTGCATGGATTTTATTTAACACTGCTAATCGCTGCCCAAATTCTCCGGAATCCGATATATTCGCATTCATAGTTTTGTATGTTTGCAGCTCTTTATCCAATTTTTCTATCATCTCAGTATGCTTCGTATAATCCCAAGCCCATAATGAAGTCAAAATAACAAGGATCAATACGGCGGCGACGATACCGATCCGTTCTCTTAATTTCTCTTTGAGTCGGTGTGTGCTGTCCATCTTTACAACATACGCTTCGGGAAAAATAATCTCCTGCAAAACCTTGCGAATAAATAGGCCCTTCCCTATTACCGCCGACGTAACAGAGTGTTCTTTCGAAAGTGCTGTCGTGGCATGAGGAGGAACACTTGTAAAATAGATACCGCGAAGCATCAATGGAGCGCGATAACGTGTCTGCGCGAATCCGATATCGATAAATGTTTTCAGCTTTTCAAATAATAAAGCAAATTCATCGCCGAACAATAAGATTTTTGATCGTGCGCCATTATCCCATTCATGATGCATACGCTCTAATACGGAAGCGTCCAGACGTTTTCGCAAATAATCGAATTCTTTCTGGGCATTTTTACCGTCAATGTTTTGGGTATCGTCAAATGTCATTCCCAAAACTTCATCTTTTTCACTATCGGAGAGGATACTGAAATACTCATTGAATCCGGGAATTTTATCCGTCTTTGTCACCAATAAATAAATGGGAATGGTAGAAGTAAATGCCTCGGAAAGTTCATCAAAACGGTCACGTAAGCCTTTAGCGTACAATTCCAATTCTGATTCGCTATTTTCCATTAAGGTTTCAACACTGATCGTTAAAATCACCCCGTTAATAGGCCGTTTCCACCGCTTTTTTTTGAAAAGGCTCATAAATCCGTGCCAGACACCCGCATCAATCGAATCCGATTCAAGTTTAATATATTTTCCGGGTATATCAACGAAAATCGCATGTTCGGCAAAATACCACTGAAAAGAGAGCTCAGACGATGTCGATACGTCGGTCTGATTTTGGTAATTGATATTTAAAGGGAAATCCAATCCGGAAGATTCCAAAAGCGTCGTTTTTCCCTCTTTTTCTCTACCAATTATTAAATACCACGGCAGTTCATATTTTGTATCGCGCTTCCCTTTATAGACACTGGAGTTTTTAATGATTTTAGTCGCTTCTATAAAACGGGCTTTTAGTTCTTTAACTTTTTCGGCAATTTTATCCGCATTCATATTTTCATGATCGCGTTGTGCTTTGGTCGCTCTGAGTTTTGCCTGAGTATCCTCTTTTGCATAAAGTTTGAAAATCAAAATTGCCAGCAATGTAGCCGATAAGACAGAAAAACCGGCTAATAAGCGTGTACCTAAAGATGCCAGCGAATCAAATAGATAAGAGCCGAACAGTATGATCGATATCGATATGATCAATGCTGTTAGAACTATCCAGAATAATGTACTTTGAAAAAGTTCTCTTCTATTAATTTTTAACATTGATATCCTTTGATGCGCCATATTCCATAGACTGAAACAGTTTTTTTTCCTGAGAATTTAACGACATACTCAAACCGATATAGACTATCGACAGCACCATAATTACCCCTATAGCCAATTGGGTATAAGGAGCTTTATAAAAATAGTGATGCTGTTGAGACGAAATTTTAGGTTCGCTGTAAAACGTCTGACTTTGCCGACCATGAACCGTTTTGATTTGTTTATATAAATTCTCACGTATCGCATCTAATTCCATTTTTCCGCGTGTCTGAATACGATATTTACCTTCAAAGCCCAAAGAGATACATACATACATGAATTCGAGCATATAAATATTGTTGGCCGGAGATGCAAGCAATTTACTCAAAAGCTGAAAAAATTTTTCTCCTCCGTATGTTTCGCGGTAAAAGTGTCCTAACAAACTATCTCTTGCCCAGTCACTGTTTTTTCCCCATGGAGTTGTACAGATCAATTCATCCAAAAACGTACATAAAAGATAACGGGCCACCAATACCTGCGAGTTTTCTATATTTTCGTGCGCCGCATTTTGGGTAAAAGCATCAATTTGCTCAATCAGCATTAAATGGACACTCGCGACATCACCCAGATCATAGGTGTGCAATAGTTTATCTATATGAATGAATATAGGCTTCGCCAAAGAAATAAACGGATTCATCCCTTCTACTAATGCGCCCCTCTCTTGTTCTTGAAAAAACGTTTTATACGAATGCGATGCCGAAACCGATTTCACTTTGGGTTTGGCATTAGGTTCTCGACTACTTGAAGTAAATCCGGTTAGTGTATCTTGCTCTTCCGATGAGGGCAATAATACGGTTCTATTTTCACTCATTTACTCTGCCTTCCTACTCTTTTGTACTGCGTATCGCCCACAAATCATAATCGATCCCTTCTACTTCTCCGGCTAAATAAAAGGCCATTCCACCGGAATTTTCCAACGTGCGTTTATCTTCGGCAGAAAGTTCGATTTTAAAATAAATATGATTGACACGATAGGGAATTTGACGCGGTGCTGCCGGAAGCGGTTTGATTTTAAAACCGGCCAAATGATAGTTGACCAGATCGCGAATCGTTTCTATCGTCCCCATTTTGAGATTATCTAGGAGCAATTTTTTTAATTTTTCGGTTGCCATATCCGCTGTTACCGCTAAAACAAACGAACATGTCTGAATCAAGGTTTTATCTTCCATCTTAGCTACAAAAATACCGTATTTTCGTTGCTCGATCAGTAGTTTAAAGCTGTTTTGTTCCAGAACCATACTCAGCATTATTTTGATTTCATTGAATAAAAGAGTAAAACTCTCTTTTTGTTTTTTATGATCATAAAGATACTCTTTATCCAATCGTCTCTCTTTTTTCATAAATACCGCCAATTCGGCCGCCAATGAGTACATTTCGAGAAATAGAGTTTCCGGATGAATTTTTTCCTGAGAAAGATAGAAATGAAATCGGCTATGAAATCGATTTAAAAGCTGCAAAAGCAAATAATCACCTAATTCCGCCACCTGAATCGTCACGTCACTTAATTTTTCAGATAACTTAAGCATCCGGAAATTCAGTACACTCATCAATTCCTTTATATGTGCTACGAGATAATGACAACGGTGAAAATGCAGGTAGGTCGGAGTAAACGTCTCCTCTAAAGAAACCGCTCCGCTGGCGGAGATAGAACCTATTCGGGCAATAGCAACCGTCCCATATCCTTCATTCAGTTCTTCATCACGCAAAAGACGGAAATTCGGCTGCGCCAAAAGCAATTCGGCATTGCTTGTTTCTCCGATATTGGTATTGGGGACATCACGTTCGCGCCGTGCGATCATCCGCGTCGTTTTAACATCATCTTCTTCAAAAGTAAGATCGTCGGCATACTGCATACATAACGGCAAAGCCAAATAGATCATTTTTCCTGAATCTTTCGATTCTAGATCAAGAATCAATTCCTGATGTTTGGCATGGATATCGAATAACGTTCCATCCGGCATAATCCCGTATGCCCGGTTCAAAACTAATTTTCCCGACTCGAGAAAAGGGGTATCAATGTCCAAATCAAAAAGTCCCCATCGGTTTGCCCCGGATTCCAGCGTCCGTGTACGCATTTCATAATCATAATGCCGATCGTTTTGCTGAAAATGTTGGGGGCGAAGAAACAGCCCCTCTCTCCAAACCACTTTATTTATCATTATTCATTTCCTTAATTGAAGAATTGTCAATTATGAGTTGTGTTTTGTTATATCCTTTTTCAAGCGCTTTGACATAACGCCATGAAGTGCTCCCTTCAATATTTCTAAAACTTCCGACGACCCCGAAATACTTTGTATTTTGATCAAAAAGAATTTTGTACGTCTGCTCTTCGTTCGGAATAAGAATGTGTTTCGATTGGGAAAGTAACGAACCTTCCAATCGTTGTTTTGCCTCATCGCTTAATCCCCAAAAATCGAGTTTCGAAAATGATTCCGTATCTTTCAACTCGTAAAAATGGAGCACTAGAGGTGATGGGATATTGTCTTTGTTCGGATTTAGATTCTTGCCTGATTTAATGACCAATTCCATATGCGGCGTCTTTTCCGCACAATTGTTAATGCTTAAGGCAACACCTATCAATAAGAGTATTTGAATCAGTTGTTTACGGTAGTAGTTCATGTCATTCCTTTGAAAATTAATAATGGCTATCTGACGATGCCAACTTCACTGAGAAAGCTACTTTTTCATATTCATTTTTAAAATGGGGAGAGAGTAGTTCGATACCAAAGTTTGGGTCATCTTGAAACTGTTCAAACATTTTGTTGTACGCTTTCCATAATAGACAACTGCGCGGCATCCAACTACGTAGTTCTCCTGAAGCATCAAACTTTTTTTCTAAACTTTTAGGAGAAACTTGCGTTAATGCCGTATTGAGCAGATTTTTTGAGGCACCGTGCAACGCAATCGAATGGGTATCGATACCGGCAAATGCTCGCGAGACGGCCGAAGGAAGATTAACTTGTCTCTCTTTCCCTTGCATCCGTTCATCCTGAAGAAACCGCAAAGCAGAATTTCCGAGCCGAAGAAGATCATTTTCTTCTTGTGCAATGGGGGAGAGAATGTGTAAGTCCTGTTTAATCTTTTCATTGATATGCAGAGTATTTTTCAACCCTTCCATACTAGTGATCAAAAGATCGGCGATCTCATTCATCAATAAATTCCGTTCCTTATTTTCCAGTGCAATAATCTCCAATCCGAGTTTTTCTTCTAAAATACGGATTGAATCACCCAAGTTTTGGTTTAGAGTAGGAGAATAAGATTTTTTCTTTGTCTCCCTTACCGCTGTGGGAACGTTTATATATTGGCTATAAAGTTCTTGCTCTATTTCCTGAAGTTCATTAGGTTCTTCCGCATGCATATCCAACAATTCCGAAGCCATCTTAGTGCCGTCTAAAAGTTCCAATACGTCTTCTTTTATCTCTGTCGTATCATTGGATACACTGTTAAGCGCGTCGCGTACGTCCTCATATAAAAAATCATCATCGGGTATTAACTCTTTAATCGCTTCTAACGGTTCAGGTTCATTAGAAAAACTCCCGATGATATAGTCGTCGGTATATTCGTTATCATTAAATCTGGCCTGCAGTTCATGATCGCCGATAATATAGACGTCAGAGGCATTAATCTGATGCGGGATCCCTTTGGAAAGCTTTTTATACGGATGTTTTAAAAACGTACCGTTTGTACTCTCATCACGAAGATAATACTGCTCGTATTTGTACTCGATGTACACATGTTTTCCGGAAATATAATTGTCTACATCGTTTAACTGATAATCGGCTTCACTGCTTCTTCAGATCGGAAGAGCGTCGTGTAGGGAAAGAGTGTAGATCTCGGTGGTC
>NZ_CALDDG010000090.1 GCF_937936435.1 uncultured Sulfuricurvum sp.
AAAAGGGGCAATCCAATCCCGATACGGGAGCGGTGCGATACGGGGAAAAGTATCCGATACGGTTTTCAGCGGGATCGGAGATCTTTATCCCAATGCGGTACAACTCGCACCCTACAGCGGCCGTTTTACGACCCTGCCCCGCACATTACGGCTCCAGATTCCCCACCTCTCAAAAAACGAAGCCCGATTGCAGACCCGGATTGAGCGATTGGAATCCCATCAAGACCCGCTACTCAGTGCCGAAGCGATCTCCCTGGAGTTTGACTATCGTTATTCCGACGAATATCTTCAAGTCGATGCCTCCTATCTGCTGCGCCGTATCAACGATACGATGCAGACAAAACAGCATTTACGTTATGACCTTTCAGGGGTAACGACCACAACCTTTGACGGAACTATCACGTCTACACAACCGCTTCCGGACAACCGTTTACACGGAGAATTGACTGATAAGGCGGACGGTCTAAACGGAAAGCTCACCCTCGACGGAAGTACCCTCAGTTTTTCGAGCCGCGATTACGATCATTTCGAATGGAACGTCGCCAGCCGCCATCAAAGTCTCGGATTTATCCCCGCTATTCCCGATCCGATACGCTCATCCGCTCTGAACTTGGATGCTTCGGGCACGTATCATCTCTCGACCGATGCCCTCGGAGGGAGTATCAAAGTCGTCCATGACGATGCCCGCTTCGAAGGGAAATTCTCAACACTCAACGCCCACCATACCCTTGATGGAAATCTTACCCTGCCTCCAAACGCCCCCATGTGGAAAAACTGGAGCCACAAACCGCCGGAACATTTGACCCTTTCTCTTGAAAACGAAGGCAACACTACCCGCCTTCAACTCTCAGGGGACGCACTTGCCCTATCGGGAAAACTTGCACGGGATACGCTGGAAGGTTCAGGTAATTATATGGGAGCCTTTTTTGACTTCCGCGGCAATACGCAAGAGCTTCAAATCGATACGGTCGTCCCATCGCTTTTTGCGACTCTCTCGAAAATTAAACCGATAGAGCTGGAACGCGGAGAGTATTACGATGCCGAAATCCGGGCAAAAACCCGCGTGAATATTGCCGATACGATTGCCGTTCACAGCGATATATCGATCCCGTGGTATGCCGCGGTTCTCGATTCACAGCGCTCTTATGCGGGGACAGAGGGGAGTATTTCACTCGATTATCATGACGGCAATATCACTGTTCAGCGCTACCGTCTCGAAATTGCCGATCATCCTCTCTCTTCCGAAAAAGTCTCTCATATTCGTCTCCTCCCTACGGGAGAGATCCGAATCGATGCGTTCTGGATTTACGATTCCCTGATGCTCAGCGGCCGTATCTCCGACGATCTAAGTGCCGATCTGCGGCTGCATTCGGAGCGTTTCAGCTATCACGGCCCCGAGGGGGATGCCCATGCTAAAGCCGATATTACCTTTACCCGAGATGCACAAGCTTCTCAAAGTCTCGCAGGTTCGATCACGATTCTCGATGCCGCAATCACAAATCTGCCGTTACAGCAGTTCAAGGTCATGGATGACGATATCATCATTATCCAAGACGTTCGACCTCCGAGTAAAATCAACCTTTCGATGAACCTTCATATTACCGCCGCACAACCGATCCGATTCAAAACGAAAGAGCTGGATATACGCCTGAACCCCGATATCACCCTCTGGAAAGAACCGAACGGACTGATGCAGATACTGGGAATGGTATCGATCCCATCGGGAAATGCCGTAACCGCCGGCAAACAATTCGACATCAAACCCAGTGAAGTTTATTTCGGCGGCGATGTTCCTATCAACCCGTACCTAAACCTCACAATTGCCCATGAAGTCGATTACAAGAAGATTTTGATTTATGTCACTCATACGCTCGATTCGCCGATATTTCTCTTCAGCTCCGATCCGGTCATGAGCCAAAACGACATTATGAGCTATATCCTTTTCGGAACCGCCGCTAACTCCCTCTCCGGTTCGGGTGACGGCAGTACCTCCACCATCCGCGCCGACGCGACGAATTTTATGCTCGGTGCGGGGATCAAAGGGCTCATTAACGGAGCGACGAAACTTCAGATCGACACGATGAATATCCTCACCACACAAGAGGGCGGAGTCGGCTTTGAAGTGGGAGCACGCCTGAACAAAGACCTCCGTGTCCTGTATAAAAACGACACCGTATCCAGCGTTCAACTCCAATATCAGCTCAATCGCTGGCTTCGGTTGGATGCCGATATCCATGAACTCGGTCAGGGGATCAACGCCGTTTATATCAAAGATTTTCGGGATTTTCTCCCCCATAATCCCCCTAAAAAATAATCATTCCTTGATTTTCGTCAATAATCTTTTTCTCTGATCTCTTTATACTGCGGTTATCGATACCATAACCACAAGGGGTCAACTATGATTTCAGATTATATGCGCGATGATCACCGAGCATGCGATCATCTCTACACCGAAGCCGAAACGGCACTATTGGCACACGATGATTCCAAAGCCGTAAACGCATTTGAGATGTTTGCGAAAGCGACGCTTCATCATTTCGAAATGGAGGAAAAAGAACTTTTTCTGACATTTGAAAAACGGACCGGAATGATGGGGGGACCGACGCAGATGATGCGCTATGAGCATCAGCAGCTCAGAGCCTTGATCGAATCGATGCGCTTGGCATTGAGCGAACACCGCACCGACGATTTTTTCGGTATCGGCGAATCGATGATGATTATGCTCCAGCAGCATAATATGAAAGAAGAACAGATGCTTTATCCTATGATCGACCGTGCGTTAGGCGGCGATGCGGAAATCATGATCCAAACACTTCAGGAAATGGCATAATGATCTTTCTCGACACACGTGAGCTGGATCATCCGCTGCCATTGGAAATGGCGGTCGATGCATTCAAAAATCTGGCCGAAACGGAGGTTATTCACATGTTCCACCGTCGCGAACCGATCCCCCTTTTCGAGATTATTCTTAAAAACGGCGGATATTATCTCTCATATCAAGACAGCGAGGAGCTGTGGCATATTCTGATAACCCGCAGCCCGGCAGTTAATTTGGAGGAATACCGTGTTTAATCAAGGTCTCTCGCTGGATCAAGCACCGCCCATTGCCGTCGTACTTCGGTTTTTCCTGAGCCTCCCTTTTTTCGGCACCCTGTTAGCCATGCTGATGATCCTCTATCCTCACGAAATAATAACACCCTCCCATCCGGTCTCCCTTGCCGCGATTCACCTCTTTTTTTTAGGGGTCATTACCATGATCATGATCGGAGCGTTGTTCCAGATGCAAAGCGTCCTCGGCGGTCGCCCTATCCCGGCCCCCGGAGGTAATGCCTTGATTATTCACACCTTTTTGACCGCAGGGGTTCTATCGCTTTGCAGTGCCTTTCTCTTCACCCTTGCACCTCTCTTTATCCTCGCGGCGGTATTACTCGGAGCGGCGCTTATTTATACGGCCAATCTGATTCTCCCTCTTTTGTTTGGAGAGATAACTCACGACACCCTGCGCGGTATGCGACTCTCCCTAATTTCTTTGGCGATCACGGCCCTTTTCGGAATTGTCATGGCCTCTTCGTATGCTAACAACTCGTTTTCACCCTCTTACGATGCTATCCGTACCTCCCACTATTCACTGGGGCTGATCGGATGGATAGCCACGCTCATCATCGCCGTCGCCTTCCAAGTCGTGGAGATGTTTTACGTCACATCGCCGTATAGTCTCTGGTGCAAACGCAACGGCTTTCGGATCATCACGGCCTCTTTGGCGCTCAAAATCCTATGGCTCTTTTTGTATCTCCCTTATGTTTGGGTATTTGATGGGATATTAGCTGCCCTTTTATTCGGCTTTATCGCCACTACCGTCCGCAGACTGCGCGAGCGCAAACGGCGTGTTAGCGACGTGAGTATCTGGTTTTGGGCGTTCGGTCTGCTAATGCTCTGTGTATCGCTGATTTCCCATCTCCTCTATCTTATCACTTCTCTCCAAACGTTTGAGATTGCTGCATTGCTCGGTTTCGGGACATTCGCCTTGTCGATCATCCTGGGAATGATCGGAAAAATCGTTCCGTTTTTAGTGTGGTTCCATCTCAATGCCGCCGGATATATGGAGACACCGATCATGTCGAACGTTATCCCCGCTCCGCGCAATAAAACTCTCTTCATTTTGCTGGTAGCGGGGAGCGTATCGGCTTTTCTTGCCCTGTTCAATCCCCTCTTTTTTCGCATCGCGGGGATAGGGGTGTTAGCATTGTTTGTCGTGCTGGGCTATAACCTCATCGCCGCCACGCGGCTCTATCGGCATATCCGTCTTAGCGGAAAGCGTTTCGAGTTTTCCCCTCCGCAGGAATAACATACCCTCTTTTGCGCTATAATCGTTTTATACCGCAAAGGAAAAGTAGATGGATTCTCTATTTATTCAACATACCATCCTCTCTTTAGTCCTCGGATTTATCATCGGGCTGCAGCGGGAGATGCATACCATCTATTCTCATAAGCATAAAGATTTCGGGGGGGCAAGAACCTTCTCGATGATCTCGCTGTTCGGCTATCTATCTTCCTGGTTTTCGGCCTATTTTTCTTACTTTTTTCTGGTTGCCGCGGGGGTAATCGGCCTCTTGCTGATCGCTGCCTACGTCGTTAACAGCATCGCTGTGAATGAAAAAGGGGCTACAACGGAATTCTCCGCCCTTATCGCCTTCGTCATCGGTGCGATGCTCCACTTTACCCAGCCCCTCTTTCCCGTATTTATTACCATCATCGTATTGTTTATCCTCAATATCAAAGAGGAGATCGAGGAGTACGAACAAACCATCACCAAACGTGACCTCAGCGCGGCGATCTTGTTTATGCTGATGACTTTTGTCATCCTCCCGATCCTCCCCGATCATCCGATCGATCCGTTCGGCCTCATCAACCTCTACCGCATCTGGATCATGGTCGTTTTGGTGGCCGGGATCTCGTTTGCCGGATACATTGCGATCCGCTTTCTAGGATCCACCCACGGAATCGGAGCTGCAGGGCTTTTGGGAGGGCTGGTTTCTTCCACTGCCGTGGCGATGAGCATGGCGCGGCGGGTGCATGAAAACGGGTTTTTGGTCAAAAACCTTGCGATAGGGATTGCACTGGCATCGTCTATGATGCTGATACGGGCGGGAATAGAGATGTGGGTCATCAACCCCTCTCTCACCTATCCGTTTATTCTGCCGATAGCAATCGGCTCACTGGTCGGATACGGCTACATCGCCTACCTCTATTTCACCTCCAAACGGGAAAACATCCCCCAAAACGTCGAATTCAAAAACCCTTTCGATCTTAAAGAGGCCTTGCTGATGGGGATCGTTTTCGGTGCCACGATCGCTCTGACGAAACTGGCGAACCAATATATCGGCAATACGGGGGTCTATGCCATCGCTTCGCTCTCGGGGCTCGCCGATGTGGATGCGATTATCCTCTCCCTCTCTTCATTAGCCAAAAACGGGCTAAATCCCTCGACTGCCCATTACGCGATTTTGATCGCCATTGTCACCAACACTCTTGCAAAATCGGCTTTGGTTTTATTTTTGGGGAAATTCCCCCTTTTTCGCTTCGTCTTAACCTATTATTTTCTTTCGATCGGAGCCTTTGCTATCAGCGCATTGATCGTCTTAGCCTAAGGAATCCGCGGCATGCAGCTGTACTCGACGGTAGCGTCAAGCGTGCTCTCTTTGTCTTGGCGGATCGGGCTTTGCGTATCTGCCGATTCTCTCATCATCATCCCTTTTGCCATCATCGGGATCACCGGAGGAACCCCGCCGAAACGGACCGCCGAAACGGTGCATGCCATCCCCGTTTCCGTTGAAAACGCACCAGCCTGTTCTTGCGCTTTGCGCAGCAGTTCCAGACGTAAAGCCCCTTGAGCGCTTCGCTCTTGCGCGTTACTGACATCCCAGACCAGAGCCCCTTCGTTTTTTCGTACGGACGGTGCGGAAACCTTGTCAATTGCCGCCAATAAAGCATTATAGGGCTCTATCTCCTTGAATTCGCATCCGAAATTAAGCGTTCCGGCGTAGCCGATAAACTCCCGTTTTTGATCTTTATAACTGTACTGAGGGGAGAGATAATACCCGCCCCCCTGACACATTTTTGCCTCTGGATCTTGTTTTTTGACCTGCACGATGATCGCATTGAGATGTTCTTTAATCAGCTTCTCGTTTTTTCCCTGTTCTTCAAATCCGAGACTCCCTCTCAGCACATCCGGCTTTAGAACCGTTTCGACCTGCTCCGTCGTCGTAATACTCATCTGGGCGCTCGCCAGAATCGGCACTAACGCGGCAATCACACCTTTATACATTTTTGCCCCTTTCGGTTTAGTAGCATACGCAATTACGCCCGCTCTCTTTTGCCATATAGAGAGCGTTATCCGCATTTTTAATGAGTTCATCCTTATTTTGCCCCGGTTCGATGGCAGCGACACCGATACTGATCGTCACATTCGCGTCCAAATGAAAATCGAAGGCTTCGACCAATTCTCTAAAGTTTTCTGCCAGCTTCAGACTCTTATCCAAATCGGTATTCGCCGCAAGGATCATAAACTCTTCTCCTCCCCAACGTACGCAGACATCCGTATCGCGGGTATGCTGATTCATCAACGACGCGATAAGCTTCAATACCCTGTCCCCTTTGTCATGTCCATAGCTGTCGTTAATCGTCTTGAAATGATCCACATCGATAAACAGCATCGAAAACGGCGTTCCGTAACGGGTGAATTTTTGGATTTCATTCTCCATTCGGTCCAACAACACTCTGCGATTATAGAGTCCCGTCAGATGATCCGTTTGCGAGAGGGCATTAAGCAGCGCATTTTGTTTCACGACATAGCGGATCAGTACCGCAATGACACCGAACAATACGAGCAAAATAGCGATCACCCCTTTTTGGGTGGAGATAACTCCCTCTTTTTCGACCAGATTTTTTTTCTGCCGCGCGATCTGGGTATTGAGCTGTTCGAGTTCCTCTTTCGCCTGGGTAATCGCGGCTTGTTTCTCGTCATGCGATTTCAAAAGGTATTTGAATACGTCCTCTTTCTCTGCGATCTTTTTCTCTTCGTTTTGCAGTTTTTCTTTTTGGACTTCGATATTTTTGAGGATCGTATCGACTTCCGTTTGCTGAGAGGCAATCGTATTTTGCTGATCGTTGATCGATTGCAGTTGCTGGGCAATGATTCTGTTTTGGGCATCGATCTTCGACTGTTGCTCGATCAGCCCTTTTTTCTGTATCTCGATTGCGGCAATTTTTTCGGCAAGCTCCCCATTTTTCTCTTTAATTTTTCTGTTTAACTCGGCAACTGTCTCTTTTTGCTCTTTTAACTCGTTTTGGGAACTTTTATAGAGTTTGGCAACATCGATTTCGGTGCCGCCGAGGAGGATAAGATCGGGGGAAATCTGCAATGACCGGTTGATGATGTTGGGCTTATTGATCTCGAAAGCGATCATATCGCCGTTTCGAATGAGATTGATCATCACCTTTTGTTTGTCTTTATACTCATCGCTGATCAGCAGCACGTTTTGCGATTCGTACTCGCGGAAAAACTTTTCGTATAACGCACCGTTTTCGCTGTCGGTGTAAATCGCCTGCAAATTCGCCGGTAGTTTTGTACCGTCATAAAAATAGACTTTTATTTTTTTGTCGTTGAGAAGTTTTCGTGACGACAGCATCGAAAACATATTTTTCAGATTGTCGTTTTTGGAAACCACAAGGAGATTGTATTCGGTAAATTTTACTTCGTTTTGCCATGTCGTATGTTTAAGAAAATTATAGACATACGCAACTTTGACCTGATCGCTGTTGATCTCTTTTGCCTCTGACAGCCCCAGCAACACTCCCAAGATCAATCCGATAATTATTCTCATAGCGTCCTAAATACTCATAGTAAATGCGATGGTAACCATCCGCGAGTCTTGCGGAGATTTATATTTTGAACTACTATTATAACGTACCCCGTAATAATGCTCGTCAAAAAGGTTGTCGATGCGAAATGAGATTTTTTTATTTTGATCCAACGCATAACTGGCGAATAGATTAGTGACGAAATGTCCATCTACCGTTGCAAGCACTCCGTTGTCATACGGTGCCGCCGTAATCGGGCTGACCCATATACATGAGGGGGAAAATCGCCAGTTTTGGTACCGTAGCGTACCGCCCGATTTGAAGACGTGCTTGGATTGATACGGAAGATCGTAGTCATACACGTAGTCGATTTTACCGTCGACATAACTGTAATTGGCCCAATAACTCACATCGTACCCCGGGAAATACGAATGTCCCTGATACGAAATATCTCCGCCGTATACAATCGCCTCAATCGAATTGGCCGCTCCGACCGCCTGAATAATCGTTGTATCCGGGATAAAATAGATTTGATTCGGCAAATCTTCTTCATTGGAGATGATGTCTTTGATCGTCGAATAGTACAGCGAAAAACTGATTTGGTCGTTTTGGCTTAAAATCACATCAAGGTCATATTCATAGTTTTTGCTTTTTTCAGGTTTGAGATCGGGATTCGCCACCCGATAACGGTCGGTTTGATACGTATTGCCGTCCCCGAGAGTATTGGGTTGAAGCGGCGTTCCGTAAATTTTGTATTTTTGGTAATTCGACGGAGCCAAATATCCCTGGGAATAAATCAGTTTCTGGGTCACCGTATCGTTGGCATAAATCAATGCCAAACGGGGATTAAACGTCGATCCGTATGATGAGCTGCGATCATAACGCCCGGCCAAAGAGAGCTGAAGATTGTCGTTGAAGGTAATCTGGTCTTGGAGATAAAGCGCTTTATTATTCCACGTGATATGATAAATCGGTGCTTCGATCGTCGATCCGGCAAAATAGATCGTTCCCGATATGGAAGGGGTGGCCAGATCGATCGTCATCGGTGTCGATTTGAACGATTCGTACGACATTCCAAAAGTGAGGTTATGATTTTCGATCTGTTTATTGAGAGTCTCTTCCGCCGCATACCGCTCGGAATGCGAATATTTATACCCCGGAACGTACGCGGTGTATTTGTTGATAAAGTAGCTTCCTTTCAAAAGCTCGGTAGAGTCGTAGCTCAGAGTTGTAGTCGATTGCAGGTCATCGAAAAATTTGCCGCTGTAACGCCCGTAGTATCCGAATATAGCGGTGTTAAGATTGGAGTTGTTATCGTAAATATTCGTCTTCGAATTTCCGCCGTTCATCGCAATCAGTGTCGATTCGGACGAATAGCGATAGTTGATTCCCATGTCGAATCCGCCGTTTTCGTACCGTGCTCCGACCGACTTGGTGATATTGGGCTGAAAATCAAACTCCCGATCCTGCGCGCTTTGGACGACTGTTGAGCCGAGCATCACATTCTGACGCAGAAAGTCGCCCGGATAGGTTTTTTCGAGATCGTAATCCTGATCCTTGTGATGGTGGGCTTTTAATGTCAACCGTCCGTCCGACAGCGGTATCGATTTTACACCGTAGAGGTAATGGTACCCTTTGTATCCGCCGGCAACGCTCAACTCGTCTTTAGGCATTTTTTCACTGATCAGGTTGATCACTCCGCTAAACGCATCCGCACCGTAAACGACAGATGCCGGACCGTATAGCACTTCCACTCTCTCGATTCCGAGCAGCGGGTACTGCATACCGTGGCTCAACACTTCCCCGTCGGTTTGATCGATTTCGATACCGTCTTGGAGGACTTTGAAATAATTGGTTCCCATAACCCCGCGGATGCCGATCTGATTCAAAATCCCGCTGTCGGCATACCGCATCACCTGAAAGCCCGGCAAATCGTTTAAGAGTTCATCCAATCCTCTATAACCGCGGTCCTCGATCTGCTCTTTGGAGACAACGATCACTTTCGCAGGGGTAAAGTTCAAACTTTGCGCCGTTTTGGATGCAGAGGAGACCTGTAGTTTTTGCAAATCGTACAAATCAAGCCCGAATACGTCATCCATCAAATCGATTTTGTATTCATTCGCACCGAGAAGGGCGACCGAAGCGATCAACGACAATAAATGCTTCACTCACTCACCCTTTCTGCAGCGTTCAACCCATTCTAAAATAATTAATAGGATACCTTGTTACGCCTTGAGTTTCATTGAGTGTTACTGTTTTGTTGCCGTTTTTCTATCTTTTTGCGTCAAAATGAAAAAATCGCTTCAAAATCTATACGTCAGCCGTACCAAAAAACGGTCGTACCCGCCATCGTAGAGTCCGTCTGCCGACGTATTGTTATTTCGATCATCCACCATAGCGTAGCTGACTTCGGCGTTCAACGCTTCACTGAGTTCGTACGTCGCGATCAAATCGATCTCCTTCACTCTCATCTGCGCGGGTGTACTTTTAAAATCTCCGTAAAGGACGCTCAGCGTCGCCCCTTCCACCCCCGCCTTTTCGAAATCGAGTCCGGCACTCAGCTGATATGCCCGAACGTCTTGGTATCCGTCAATCGTCATCTCTTCCATCGAGGTCACATACGGTCCCCCTCCAAATCCGTTACTCACAAATTGACCTTCGCTATTTGAGCTTTTATTGTATGCCGCACCGAACGTAGCCATCCCTAGACCGAGGCTGGCACCGAACCCGTAAACATGACCGTCTATGCCGCTTCCATTCTTCTCATCAAACGTCGCAAACTGTCCTAATAACTCCAATTCCGCAGTCTCTGTGAAAGGAATTACATACGTTGCATCCGCATATACGGCATTCGCCAATCGGTCTATCCCGTAATACCACCCCTGCAGTGCAAGATTCTCAATCGACTCGTTCATGATCCCCGCGACAAATGCTCCGTCGCTTTGCGCTCCGTCCAGCCTTTTGAATTTTGAAATATCGTCACCCGAATCGTATCCCGCCCACCGTCTGACGTATCCTCCGACTATCGTCGTCCCGTCAACAGGCGTATAGGTAGCAATGGCCGCTTCAAACGTATTGGGGTGCATCCGGATATCGTCCGTATCCGCCAGCGGAGTATCGATCTGCTGCCGGCCGATACGCAGACTGAAAACATCGGTAGTGTAATCGACATACGCTTCTCCGAGGTAAATATACGAATCCATCTCCCTCCCGAACATATCCCCGTTTGCCGTTCCCTGCGCGACGGAACCGGTCGCAAAATTGAGTTTACGGCTCACATATGCCGCCGCACCGAGCGATATATTGTTCCATGTCGGCGTTTCATACTTTACAATAGCGCCGAACGCCGTTGCGTACGTATCCTGATCGATGGCATTGTTTTGATTGATATACGCGACTCGGAATTGTTTGCTCAGTGTCCCGGGAAGCCACTTCTCTTCCGTATCTGCGGCATGCAATGCGGCAGATACCGCTAAACTCATCAGGATTGTTTGTCTCATCTCATGTCCATTGTCGTTATGTAAGTAGCACTCTAGGTGTAAGTGTAACTTTCCAACATGAAAGAGCATTGAAAAATTTCTTTTCTTATTTAATTTTGGAACAACCTATGCTATGGGAGACAGAATGCACCCAAAAAAGGCGTTAGGCACTCTGCTGCTTGTAAGACTTTAATGCAGAAAAAGTTCGTGTCGGATTTTTTCGGGATTTTTTAGAATCAGTCTCGATTTTTGTATAACTTTCCAACGTAGGTTCCAGTAACCGTTTACACCCCTCGCGCACGGAAGAAACT
>NZ_CALDDG010000091.1 GCF_937936435.1 uncultured Sulfuricurvum sp.
GCGTCAGCCTTCCAAGCTGAATGTCGCGAGTTCGAGTCTCGTTTCCCGCTCCACTCTTCTTTAATTATTAAATCCTCAAACCGCTTTTATCTGTAAAACATGACAATCATAAGAATTGCCGATTGAATGATCGCTATTTTCCATAATTAAAGTACTTACGTTGACGATCATCGATCCCCAAAACAGAGCGATCATACGGCGTTAAGATCAGTCGGCATTCATCCTTTTTCGTACAAGATCGATCGGTGTGACGAAGAGTGCTTTGAACAGCGGTGATACCCGCGTCGTTTTATCATCGATGATTTCTAACGCACTGAAGGAAAATCCAGCACCGTCGTCGGGATTATTCGGAGTGACCGTAAACGTCAGCGGTTTGAGCGTGCGGATCATGTTGAGGACGTTTTTATGCCGTTTGTCTTCTGTGCCGAGGAGGATGTTACCGTCTTTGGTACGCACTTTTGCCGCTTCTATCAGAAGCCTCCAGCTGTCGGCATGAAGGGTTTTATTCCATGTCATGATTCCGCTGCTGTAATTGATCTGTTTTTTCTCGGCGAGAATAATCCCCTCGCGTGTCGTTCGGATCGTTTCTGCGAGGGTGAGGAAGAAGTTTTTTCCGCCGACCGCATCGGCGCATTCGCGCAGCTGTTCTCCCAAAGATTGTTCCGTATTTTCCGTTTCCATTATATATCCTCAACTCTTTTGCTCATCATACCCAAATTCGGGGCGATTCACGGCATGGGGAGCGTTTAAACGCACTTATGCTATTTTTTCATCATGAAACAACAAGAAACTGCCCCGTTTTGGGAAACAAAAAGACTCGAAGACCTCACAAAAGATGAGTGGGAAGCACTGTGCGACGGCTGCGGACTCTGCTGTCTGAATCGTATTCAGGACGAAGACGACGATGACGCTCCGATCCATTTGACCCGTGTTGCCTGCCATTGTTATGATATCGGTGCGGGACAATGCAGCGACTATGCCAACCGTTTTGAGAAGGTTGAGGGATGTATGGCGCTGAATGTGGCGCGGGTAGCGGAATACGAGTGGCTTCCGGAGACGTGCGCCTATCGCCGCCGCTATTTCGGTCTTCCTCTCCCTTCATGGCATCCGCTGATTAGCGGTGAGCGTAACAGTGTCCGGCCTTTCGGCATGCATGCGTACAATCCGATTCTCGAAAATGACGAGATCGATTTGGAAGATTACATCATCGACGAGGACGCCCTTAAGGTTTAGAACGTTTTAGGATGGTGTTTGCCATGTTGGTAAAGATCAGGTAGTGCATGGGAATCAGCGTGTACCAATAGAGTCGTCCCATGATGCCGTAGGGATAGAAATAGGCGCTCTGAATCAGCTTTCCATTATGGATTTTAAACTCCAGCCATGCTTTTCCCGGAAGCTTCATCTGCGCAAACAGAAGCAGCCGTTCGTTTTCGACCAAATCGACCACTTTCCAAAAATCGACACTGTCACCGATCCGCAGTTTTTCAGGATCCCGCCGTCCCCGATTGATTCCCGCTCCCTTGAAAAGTTTGTCGATAAACCCTCGCACATTCCAGAGCCAGTCGTATCCGAACCAGCCGTTCTTCCCTCCGATGGCACAAAAATTTTGAAACACGCTTTCTACTGAAAGATTGCCAAGTTCCAGAATGCGGCGATCGATAAACAGTGCATCGGCAATGTCATGCGCATGATTGATCTCCCAAACCCCCGAACCGCTGTCGCTCCATCGGCTGAGCACCTGATTGGATTCGATCTCACGGATCGCTTGTGTTACACTCTCTTCAAGGCTATGGGGTCGTATCGCGAAATAGTCATGTCGCAGATCATTTGTGAGGGTGACTTCGCTTTTAAGCCCTTCTATCAGCGAACTTGCAACGCTGTAGGGGACGGGGGTGAAGAGGGTGAGCCAATAGGAGGAGAGTTTCGGCGTCAATACATTGACCGGTATGAGGTAGCGTTTTAACCCCATAGCGGCCGCGACACGGAGCATCAGATCGCCGTAGCTCATGGTTTCCTCTCCGATATCGATCATCAGATTCGGTGTATCGGGGAGATCGAGCGCCGCGTCTAGATAGCTGATCACATCGTCGACTCCGATGGGCGTGATCGGTGTACGGACCCATTTGGGGGTGATCATGACGGGGAGCTTTTGAACCAAGTGGCGGATGATTTCGAAACTGGCGCTCCCTGAGCCGATAATGACCCCCGCACGAAACCAGATGCTTCGTACTTTATCGGGCTGCGAACTGAGAATCTCTCCCGTTTCGATACGGCTGAGGAGATGTTCGCTTCCCGTTTTTTTATCCCCTAAACCGCCGAGATAAATAATCGTTTTGACGTTTTGGCGCACGCAGGCATCGAGAAAATTCTGTGCGCTTTGGCGGTCGAGTTCCTGGAAATTTTCTTGGGCGAGGCCGTGTATGAGATAGTAGGCGACATCGATCCCTCTGAGGGCATCATCGAGACTTTCGGGATTGAGGACATCCGCAGTGACGATTTGAGCATGTTCTTGGACAGCGGGAGAGAGACTTTTCGTATTTCTCACCATCAGCCGTAGCTCGATATCTTCTTTGGCCATTAAAACGCGTTTGAGTCTTCGTCCGATGTAGCCGTTGGCTCCGGTCAGCAGGATTCGTTTCACGTCAATACTCCTGAAATAGGATTGCTATCACAGATTGTAGCAGAGCTCTAGCGTTTGTTGGTGACTTTGTAGATAAATTTAAACACTTCGGCGACGGCGACATAGAGTTTCTCGGGTATCTCGCGGTCGATTTCGATTTTACTGAGCATCTCTACAAGATCTTCGTCTTTTTGGATCGGGAGATTGTGGAGTTCGGCGACCTTGATGATGTTTTCCGCCGCCGAACCTTTGCCCGATGCGACTACACGCGGAGCATTCTCTCTTTCGGGGTTATAGCGCAGGGCGACCGCTTTTTTCATACCGTTACCTCGAATCCCAGATCGGAATCATCCTCATGGGCTATATAGGTTTCGCTCAGAGGCGTTGCACTCTCTTTGGCCTCGAAAATCCGAATCCGTCTGGGGGTCAGTCCGGCATCGATTAAGAGCGTACGCAGTTCCGGCAAGTTTTCCATCAAAACCTCTTTTAATTCCGCTTTTTCGGTATGGGCCTGAATCTCTAATTGATTCTGATCGTACAATGCCATCATCAAATCGAGTTCCCCGTACTCTTTGAGTCGGAGATTGATCTCGCAATAAAATTTCTTATCGGCAGTTTTTTTAAACGCCATCGACCCCTCTTGGAGCTGATCCCAAGAAAAAGGGAAATAGATGGAATTCGACGCACCCAGATAGGAGGTGAGTTGGTGATAATCGATCTGCGTGAGAAGCTTGTCGGTTTGTTCAAGAAGTTTGGGGGCGACGGGATCAGCAGAATTTTTGAGCTCGTCGGAGAGGGAGAGAAGAGCGGATTTGACGTCCTGGCTCATCGTCTCTTTGAGAAAACTCTCCTGTACCAGATGTTCGGGACGGCTAAACTCTGCCAGTTTCCCGATGAGGGTGCGCGCTTCTTCAGTGATGTTTCCTTTGACAATGGTGCTGCGGAGCGTTTCGGTAAACTCCTGCACTTCATCTACGAGTTTTCCGGTGGCGGGCGGTATCTCTTCGGAGAGGGGCTCTTTGGCGAGGATGTTTTGGATCGTTTCAACAAAACTTTGGGCCTCTTTGGCAGGCAGAGCCGTAATGGTTTTTAAAATTTTTTCGATCGAATCCAAAAAAGTGTCGGTCTGTGCGCTCTTGCTCTGCAAAAGGGTTCCGTAGAGTTGGGAAAGGGTCGATTTGAGTTCCTGTAGCGAACCAATGTTATCGAGTTTCTGTGTGAGTACCGCCGTCTCTTTTGAAAAGAGGGGATCGGTATTTGCCACAAAGGTACGGACGGACTCCCCCAGACTTTTGAGCGATGCGCTCAGTGTGGTTGCATCCGGGAGGCTCTTGGCGGCAGCGGCGAGCTGGGGGCTTTGGAGAATCGTCGTAATCTTCTCCTGAAGCGCTTTACCCTGAGGCAGAGGATTGTTAGAGATGAGGGTGCGCAGTTGTTCCAGCGTTCGGGTGAGATCGGGGATTTTCTGCACGGCCGATGCGAGTTTGGACTCCATAAACACGCCGCTGTTGACGATCTGTGTTTTCAATGCCGTCGTGTCGATGGTTGCACCGTTTTTGAGAAAACTCTCCAGTACGGCGGTTTTGGCGCTCACTTCGGGAGAGACTTTTGAACCGGATTCTTGGTAGGTTTTGAGATCCTGAACCAGACTTTTCAATGTCTCTGTGGGGTTATCCATCGTTTTGAACACGCTTGCGTTTTTGAGGATATCGAGTAGGACCGTATCGGATTTGGACGATGTGATTTTATCCTGAAACACAGAGGTCAAAACGGATTTGAGGTCTTTGCCCTCTTTAAGCGTTTCGAGTTGTTCGGGAGTAGCGTTTTTGATCGCCTCCGAGAGGGCTTTGTTCATATTTGGGAGGATGATCGAGAGCCGTGCGTCGGTGGTTAGATGTATCATAGCGATAATGATAACACACGATTGAAAGAAAAGGTTATTTTGTCGCCGTTATAAAGATCAGACGATCGGCGATCTCGATCGTATTGCCTGGATAGCGTCGGTCGATTTCGGCGATTCCTTCTTCGATCTGCTCATCACTGAACGGGGCGATATCGGACATGAAACGGTGTCTCAACATCTCGAACCAATTCTCTTTCGGGAGGGTAAAAGTGTGTGTTCTTTCCTGCGTACAGACCTGAAAACAGGCACTTTTGAGCTCGTTCTCGAAGAGCGTGTGATCGGGTTGATTGGCACTGAAAGCCGCTTTTAGGGTTTCGAAAAAAGGGAAATCGACCTTCCGGGGACGGGTAATGATGAGAAGTTTCCCCCCATCCGGAAGCCGTTGAAAGGTACGCTCCCAAAACCGTTCACGTTTATCGATATGATGGATCACCTCTTTGAGCAAAAGTTTGGAATAGGGGTGCTCCATCGCAGAAAAACGGTGGGCATCGGCACATATCGGAACGATATCGGCGATTTTGGAGGCTTCGCTGCACATCGCAGGAGAAGGCTCTACGCAGTATGCCCTGGATAGTTTGGCTTCACGTGCCAGCCGTCCGGTAAACGTCCCCGTCCCCCCTCCGATATCGGCGAGAATATCGGAAGGCTGAAGGTCAAGGTCGGTATGGATATGGGAGATGACGAAATCTTTGTATTCGTCGGAGAAATGCCATACTTTGTTAAAAACCTCGGCGATGGAATCGAAATGGTTGCTTTCGCTCACGCCGGCTTCCTGCTGTCGGCATTTTGCGGAAGAGCGTGTGCGTAGCACTCTTGTAAATGAGTATGCAACAGGGTTAAAACGGAGAGATCGAGTTTTCCCTCTTCCCCCATTTTTTGGAGGATTTGATAGGCATTGTCGCTGTTTAGTCCGCTGCGGTAAGGGCGATCCTGAACCAAAGCCTGAAAGATATCGGCGACGGTGAGAATCCGTGCTTCGATAGGGATTTGATCTCCTCCGAGATGGTAGGGATATCCCTGGGCGTCGAGAGTCTCATGGTGCATCGAGGCGATTTTGGCAATCTCATGAAATCCTTTGATCTTACGCAAGATCATATGCGAATCGAAACCGTGGCGGTTCATCTGCAACCGTTCTTCATCGTCCAACGGCCCGTTTTTATGCAAAATCGCATCGGCGACCCGAAGTTTTCCAAGATCATGAAAAAATGCGGAGAGCTCGATTTTCTCCTGCGTCTGCTGCGGCAGCCCGTAGAGTTCGGCGATATAGCGGGCGAGCGATGCGACCGCATACGTGTGGCTGGAGGTAAAGGTACTTTTGGCATCGACGACGTCGGCAAACATCATCGCCACGTTTTTAAGGGTCTCGAAAGGGACATTTTCGCTTCCTCCGGACTCAATCCATTCGCTGAAATAATCATTGAGCGCTTCGGGTTCCAGATAAAACCAAAAAGAGTCTGACAAAGAGGTCTCCAAAAAAGCCTCTACCAAAGCGGGAGAAAACATCGAACCGCTGTATTTTCGGATAATGGCTTCGATTTCATGGCGTTCGCGGGTATTGGCATCTCCGATCTGTACCCGCAGGGCATCGACTCTATCGGTCAGATAAATCAGGTTGGCATAGATTTTGGTCTCCGTATCGACGCCGGGGTCAAACTGATCCCAATGGGTATGGTGATACAAAATAATCGGGGCATAGTCGCAGTAGATATCCACTTTTTCCAAGAGAGAGGCTCCCCGAATACAATGTACTTGCGAATTATCCCAGTCGAGTTCCGTGACGAGATGCGTATGGACGTCGGTCGAGGAGACTCCGCAGTCGTGAAGCATCCCCATCATGATGATATCGTCGATCTGCGATTGGTTCCAGCCCAGTTTCTTGGCGACTTCGGCAGACATGAAGGCTACCCGCTTGCCGTGCATCGTGTCATCGATCCCGACGTAGTCGAGGGCTTCGGAGAGGGCATAGGAAACTTCGCGCAGATTGAGAGGGTAAATCATGATCTCTTCTTCGGGTTTGATAAAACTTAGTGTATCGAAAATGGGATAAATATGAAAATTATTTATTTTTGTCGCGAAAGATAATTGTATATTCCCGTTCCAACAATGAGCAGTGTTACCCCTATAATGAGGTAAAACGCATTGATGATTTTGCTGTAATCGTCCAGTACGATTTTAAAAACCGCCATCAGCGATTCGATCGAGAGAGCGATGATAATCGATGTGAGAAATTTGATGAGGGTTTTACTCTGCGTCTCATTACCGTATTCGAGCGCTTTGAACAATACTTCGTTCTCCAACATGTTTTTTGCCAGATCGTAAATTGCCAGACCGATCGTGATCGAAATGATCGATGTAAAAATTTCGTGGAGCAGCTCTTTTTGGTGATCGCTGAAAATGAGCATCGCAACAAAGATATAGGCACCGTAGAGAATTAAAAAAATAGCGACGATCCCCAGTAATATTCCGCCCATCCCCATGACCAGTTTGTTGACCCGTTCCAAAATAGAGTTGTGTTCAATCAGACGAAGCTCTTCGAGCAGCGTCAGCATATCGAAATCGGCAACAAGATAGTTACCGTTCTCCTGTTTGACGGCAGTTAAGGTAGGACGGCCGGTTTTGTGATGCAGATACGGATTGCTGATATGGATGGGTTCTTCGATAAAACTGACCCATTTAAAATAAAACGATTTATCGGCACCGAGGCGTTTTTCATCGTGCTCTTTACGTCCGAAGCTGAAGGTGGATTGGATAAATTCGGCAGAGACCCCGTATACGATTTCGGCCGATTTTTCAAATTCGAAAATGCGCTGCATATCTTTGGCTTCCAACGATAACGGGTGAAAATTTGCCATTACGTTGCGCAGATAGAATTGGACGCTGTTTTTATGTTCGGTGTAGATGCTGATAATTCGTTTCATGAAAAACTCCTGCCTTTGAGTTTTCAGGTTAAGTTTTACTCCTGTTTGGATTAAGAATCGGACGCTTAAAAAAGATAGAGAAAGATTTTAAGGTTAAAATATATTAAAGTTAAAATATATTATTGTTTAAAAGTGTTATAATTATTCTTCAGGAAAATTTTGAGTAAAAGCGGCGAAAGTAAAATATTTTTCAGGGTGCGAAATGAAAATTGATTTTCAAAAGTTGTATAAAAAGAAAGTTGCCGGTAAGGGGACGTTCAATATGTTAAACGGCACGGTCGATTTTTCACCCCGTCCGATTTTGCAGCGGTTGATGATCGCCCTGTCCGTTATGGTCGCGATATTGGCGTTGGGAACCGGCATTTTGCTCCTCAAACAATATCAGCACTATATTAACGATATGACGGAAATCCATATCGACGAGATCAACAGCAATTATCATGTCATTTCAGACGAACAGGCATTGGGTATGGCCACCGCGCTACAGCCGATTGTCGCCAATCCGGCGGTTAAAGAGGCTCTGAAAGAAAGGGATTCGCAACGTTTATTGAACGATTGGCGGGATGTTTTTGCCCGAATGAAGAAAGAGAATAAAATCACCCATTTTTATTTTTTGGATAAAAATCGCGTTTGTCTTCTGCGTGTT
>NZ_CALDDG010000092.1 GCF_937936435.1 uncultured Sulfuricurvum sp.
ACTCACCTTTATGGCGAAAATGGGGGCTGACCTGAACAGTATCGAGCTTGGGAAAGAGAGAGCCGAACATACGCAATATTGCGAAATGGAATTTCAAACTTTGGAACCGGATATCAATCGGCTCCGTTCCAAATTGGAACGAAAAGGGAAAATCATACAATTTTTTCGGACGGATGACGCGTACCGAACTCAAGGATAAAACATGATACACGAAGCATTACGGGAAATCAGACGCGGGAGCGCTGAAATTATTGACGAAGCACGACTGGAAACGCTGTTAAAAAACTATTTTGAAAAAGGGGAGACCTATACCGTCAAAGCCGGATTCGATCCGACCGCACCGGATTTGCATCTGGGACATACGGTATTGCTTCAAAAACTGGCGGCATTTCAAAAATACGGCGGACACGTCCAGTTTTTGATCGGTGATTTCACGGCTCAGATCGGAGATCCGACCGGTAAAAGCGAAACCCGTAAAAAACTGCTTCCGGCTCAGGTACTTGAGAATGCACAGAGTTATAAAGATCAGGTATTTAAAATCCTCGATCCGGAGAAAACGACGGTAGTGTTTAACTCTGAATGGATCAATCCCCTAGGAGCGGCGGGTATGCTTGAACTCACGACGACGTATAACGTCGCGCGAATGCTTGAGAGGGACGATTTCGATAAACGCTACAAATCGGGAACTTCCATCTCCATAAGCGAATTTTTGTATCCTCTTTTACAGGGGTATGACAGTGTCTATCTAAAAAGCGATATCGAAATCGGCGGAACAGATCAGAAATTCAATCTTCTGATGGGGCGCCATTTACAGCGGGTATATGAGATCGGTAAAGAACAAGCAGTCCTTATGATGCCGATCCTCGAAGGGCTTGACGGCGTTCAAAAAATGTCCAAATCGCTCGGAAACTACATCGGAGTCGTCGAAACGCCGAACGACATGTACGGAAAAGTACTCAGTATCAGCGATACGTTGATGTGGCGCTATTACGAACTGTTGAGTACGCAGACCCTCGATCAGATCGAAAAACTGAAAACAGGTGTGGAAGATGGATCGCTGCACCCTAAAAAAGTGAAAGAAGCGTTGGCTTTGGAGATTACGGAACGGTTCCATACGCATCAGGCGGCACTTGATGCTCAGGCCGAATTCGAACGTGTCCATGCACAGAGTGAAATTCCGAGTGAAATCGACGAATTTACGCTGCAGGGGAGTGTTTGGATCGCTAAAGCTTTAGTGGATTGCGCCCTTAGCCCATCTACTTCGCAAGCCCGTCGGGAGATTAAGCAAGGCTCTGTTAAAATCGATCAAAACAAACTCAGTGATGAACAATATCAGCTTGAAGAGGGTGAATATATCCTCCAAGTAGGTAAACGTAAATTTGCACGATTAAAGGTAATCTAATGAGCTTTAAACCACTTCAAATCGGCAAATACTCCATTAGCAACCCTATCGTACAAGGGGGAATGGGTGTCGGTATCAGTTGGGACCGCTTAGCGGGAACGGTTTCGGCAGAAGGAGGGCTTGGCGTTATCAGTGCTGTCGGAACGGGGTATTATGAAAACAAATCCCATGCCGATAAACTGGTTGCCAATCGTCCGTTGGATGCAGAGAATTTTTATTCGAAAAAAGGGTTGACTGCCATTGTCAAAAATGCCCGAAAAATTTGCGGAGATGCCCCTTTAGCGTGCAATGTCCTATATGCAATCAATGATTACGGGCGTGTAGTCACCGATGCGTGTGAGGCGGGTGTCGATATTATCATTACCGGGGCAGGGCTTCCGACCAATATGCCTGAGTTTACGGCAGACTATCCCGATGTTGCATTGGTTCCGATCGTATCGTCACCTAAAGCCCTTTCTATTATTTGCAAACGGTGGCAAAAACGGTACAACCGTTTGCCGGATGCCGTAGTGCTGGAAGGGCCGTTAAGCGGAGGACATCAGGGATTTACCTATGAACAGTGCGCGATGGAAGAATATCAACTCGAAAATCTTGTCCGTCCGGTAGTCGAAGAAGCAGCGTTATGGGGGAATATTCCTGTCATCGCGGCCGGAGGGATCTGGGATAAAAAAGACATTGAGAAGATGATGGAGCTTGGCGCTTCCGGCGTTCAGATGGGGACCCGCTTTATCGGGACGTATGAGTGTGATGCACATGAAAACTTCAAACAAGTTCTCCTTAATGCTAAAGAAGAAGATATCACTTTGATGAAATCTCCCGTCGGTTATCCGGCTCGGGGTGTACGGACAAATCTACGCGATCTTGTCGATACCCGAACGGGACCTTCGATTAAATGTATCTCTAACTGTGTCGCTCCGTGTAATCGCGGTGTCGAAGCCAAAGAAGTCGGATTTTGTATTGCCGAC
>NZ_CALDDG010000093.1 GCF_937936435.1 uncultured Sulfuricurvum sp.
CGAAGCGCTCAGGTTGAATCGTGCTTCGGAACGCTTATGGTCGACGAAATTACTGGAGATGATCTTGATATAAGGGGTGACGACCAGATAATCGACCAACAGCACCAAAGAGAGGATAATGGCCGGTTTTGCCAAAATACGCATGACAAATGAAGGGGAGATACCCAGCGAAAAGACGACGACCATTTCGTTGTCGTTAGAAAGACGATACAGCGTCAGCGCCGCACCGACCACAAAAGCGATCGGAAGGGTGTAAAAAAAGAGTTCGGGAAGGACGAACAGATAGAGCTCTCCCATCTCCGCAATGCTGAGCTGGATCATCGAGGTATAGGTAGCGAGTTTGATCATAAAAATGACCGAAGCGATTGCAAATAACGGTAAAAAAATCGAGAAAAACAGGATCGAAAGATGATTGGTGATGTAAAAACGTAATTTATCCATAAAGCCCCGCCAAATATGCGCTGACATACGTATCAAACATCAGTACGATCCAGCACCCCATTGCCAAAAAGGGAATAAAAGGGAGCTGCTTGGACTCTTCACTGCCGTCTTGAGTCAGCAGCAATGCCGGGAGTGCGAGGAGTGCACCGACGAAGATGGCTACGAGGCCGAGCTTGATCCCCAAAAGTGCGCCAATCGTTGCGGCAATCATAATATCGGCTTCTCCCATCGCCTCTTTTTTGATGGCATAAGAGAGGTAAAACCGCAGTAGGGTGAATCCGCCCGCGAAGAGGAGCGCATTGGTGATATTGTAACCTACTTCGCCCAATGTAGTCGCACTGAACATGGCGACGGTAAGAGCGCTGAGATTGATGCTGTCGGGGACCATTTTGTAATGGTAATCGATCATGGAGAGGACAAGGAGCAGATCAAAGGTCACCGCGATTCCAAGGGCATGAAAGGTCAAACCGAGTTTCATAGCGCTGAGAACGAAGATAACGCCGCTGATGGCTTCGATAATAGGGTATTGTTTTGATATTTTAGCCCCGCAAAAAGCACATTTTCCGCGTAAAAACAACCATGAAAGGATAGGGATATTGTGCCAGACACGCAAAGGGGTATTACAGCTCATGCAGTGTGAAGCGGGAAATGAAACACTCTCGTCGCGCGGTATCCGTAAAATCATTACGTTTAAAAAAGAGCCGATTACCGCTCCTAAAATAAAGACGAAAAGAAGTTCCATCAGCTTAATCCTCCGAAGCGCCGTTCGACGGTTCTAAATTTTTGGATAATTGTTTCGAGTTCATCGGTCGTGAATTCCGGCCAGAGCGTATCGGTAAAAAAGAGTTCTGCATATGCAGCCTGCCAAAGCATAAAGTTCGATAAACGGTGATCGCCGCCCGTGCGTATCAATAAATCGACATCATACACACAATCGATAGCCTTGGCAAGCGATTCGACGCTGATCGGTTCAAAATTTTGCTGGAGTTTGCCGGCTGCCCGCACAATCTCGTCTCTTCCTCCGTAATTTAGAGCCAGACTCTGTACCAGTCCGGTACATCCCGCGGTTTTTTCCTGAACTTCATCGATCATTTTGCGTAACGAATGCGAAAAGATGGAGAGATCACCGATCGGTTCGAATCGGATGTTACCGTTGACATACGCCGGAAGTTCGCTTTTGAGAAAGCGTTCGAGAAGCTTCATCAAAAATTCTACTTCGAGCTTCGGACGTTTCCAGTTTTCGGTGCTGAAAGCATAGAGGGTCAGACGCTCGACATCGCTATGATCGGCGCAGTACGTGGTGATCGTTCGGACGACTTCCGCCCCTTTTTCATGACCGGCGGTGCGATTTTTCCCCTGTAACGATGCCCAGCGGCCGTTACCGTCCATGATGATGGCGATATGTCGGGGCTGATTACTCATAGTTTTTCTGCTTTTTCTAAAAGTGCGAGGGAAAGGGTGAGTTTATCGTTTTTAGGGAGAGGCGTATTTTCATGCGCAGTGATAAAATCGATGCGGTTGGTATTGCTGCCGAACGGATTGGTCTCGTCAATGATATTAAGGCATACGGCATCAGCCCCTTTGCGTTTCAAAAGATTTTCAGCATTTTCCGTTGCGACCGAGGGATCGGTTTCGGCTTTGAACGCAACCGTCTTGATCCCCTCTTTATCGCAGGTAGCGAGCAGATCAACATTTTGTTTCATCGGAATGTTCCAGTGCTCTCCGATCATCTCTTTTTTGAGTTTTCCGTTTTGCGGATGTTCTGGGATATAGTCGCTTACCGCCGCCGCCATAAATAAATATGGCTCTTTTTGGATCAAAGTTATCGGAGCGTCATGGATGAGGGAGGCTTTGGAGAGTTTCCCTTTTTTCGCGATGCGGATCGAATCGGTAAGATATTCCCCCATCTCTTCGGAACTTTCGACATCGATGGTATGAATCGAAGAGGGGAGGTTGGATTCGAACCGCGTAGCGATCAGATTGACATCCGCTCCCCGTAAAAACAGGGCGGTTGCGAGTGCGGAAGCCATTTTTCCGCTGGAGCGGTTGCTGATGGTGCGTACGTCGTCGAGTTTCTCTATCGTTCCTCCCCCCGTTACGATGACACGGCGGTCGCTCCAAAAATCGTTTTTAAGCAATATTCGGGCGCTGTGCCAAAAAATCTCCTGCGGTTCGGCCATAGCGCCATCCCCCACGACTTGGCACGCCAGCTCTTTGGTCTGCGTTGCGATGATCTCGTAGTTGGCGATGGCGAGCATTTTTTGAGAAGCTTGAATCATCGGGTTTTGGATCATGTTGGTGTTCGCCGATGGGGCGAGAAGCTTGATCCCGGGATAGGCGAGGGCGCATTGGGTGAGAATCGTATAGGCGATACCGTTGGCGAGTTTGGCGATGGTGTTGGCGGTGACGGGAGCGATGACGAGCAGATCTGCCCACTGTGCGATTTTAATGTGGTTGAAATCATCCGCCCACGACTCGTTGGTATCATCGAGAACACGATTGCGGCTCAGCGCTTCGAAACTGAGCGGTGCAACAAATTTTTTGGCGGAGGGAGTCATTACGACACGAACTTCGGCACCGGCTTTGATGAAGAGGCGCAGCAGTTCGAGCGATTTATACGCTGCGATCGAACCGGTGATCCCGAGAAGAATTTTTTTACCGCTTAAGAGATGTTCTGGGATCAGCATTCTTTCCCTTTGCCGAAAAATCGGGT
>NZ_CALDDG010000094.1 GCF_937936435.1 uncultured Sulfuricurvum sp.
ATAGTCGCAACATCGTGGGAGTTGTTGTAGATAGTAACGTTGTACATGGTATTTCCCTTCGCAAATTGAAGTGTTTCGTTAAATGCCGATATGTTTATTACGAAATTATAATTGACGAAACGCAGCCTCCTTTCATTTATGGTGCTTGGAGAAACATATTATTTGAACTGGCGCAAATACCTCGACGCCTGGCGACGGAGTTTGTTGCGCTGATACTGGGATGCGTTCGCACTCTTTGGCGGGACGAAGCGGATCGGCGAGTCTGCATAGTCGCCGAACAGCGCTCGCCTGCGGTCGCTCGGGTGCGATCCCTTCAACTGCTGACGCCAGTTGTCGGCGGAGAGCGCATTCAGGGCTTTCCCGTCAGGGCATTTCGTCACTTCGTGAGTGCGAGTGTATTCCGCAATGAGGCTTTGGATATTCGTAGTCATAATGAAATCCTCCATATCAAAACAAGCTGTTTGTGTGCTTGCATTGCTATTATAGCAAGTATGGAAGATTATATTAGGACCGAGTATGTTCTGACAAACGTCCTAAAGGACAAGTGTCCGATCGAAGTTATGACACCGATTAACGCCGACTACGCCCGATAGATGCAGCATACGTATTTGTAGCGGCAAAAATTACATTGAGCGGAGGGGCGTGCCCTGCTTCAGTTGGTGTAAAGGGGTTGGGTCGTAGGTCCTGGCTATGTACGTGAAGCAAAACATTCGGCTGTGGTTCGAATTCTACAAGCTGGCGCTCACCGATCCCGATCCGAAGGTGCGGACGGATGTCGAGGCGAGCCGGGAGTTCTATCGCCAGTGGGGCGATTGCTTGAACGTCTCGTTCAATCAATGGTGGAGAACGCACAGCCACCTGTTCGACGAGGTGGTAATCAGCGTGATCACCGAAATCGATGGAAGCCGAAATGCGGTCTTCCTCAAGGTGCCACTCGTGCTCCCGATTACCGACCTCGTAGAGCGGTTCAAAAAGGTCATCTCAAAGAAACAGGAAGCATACGAGAGGAGAAGCAAAAAGTCGTCTGGTGCCTCTCTTGGTACGTACAGCCTCACTCCCGACGTGGAATTTCGTTCCGGTCGCAACTATGATGCGCTAATTATCTACCGAGACGTGTATCTAAAATTAAACAAGCCGCCAATTAATCTAAAATTCCTCGAAAGCGTGCAGAAATTATACGCTTCGAGAAAAGCAAAGAAATTCAATAAAGTTCCATCAGCTCTCGCCGGACGAGGAGTCGGAGAAGAATCTGCATTGCGGACGTGCCGAAGATACATCGCTGATGCCAAGAGGCTGGTCCATGCGGCAGCGAAGGGTGACTTCCCTGGTAAGAAGCTGCCGAGGAAAGCCGTCAAGTAGGAGTTACGCTGTCGTAACAGCCCTGACTGGCAACGCACGTGAATAGCCATTAGCATTCCCCCGTGCTCAAAAATATCAAATGCTCTGCCAGTTCTTTGTCGATCGAGTTGAACGTACTGCCGACGTATCCATCAAATGTTGCGTGGGAGGTGTAACACATGAAATGGCTGCTTCCCTTCGTATTTGCCGCCTGTTTGGTGTCAAGCGCCCCTGCATCCGCATTGGCAAGCAACTGTGACGCCGAGCCCATATGGGGGGCATATATCGGTCAAAAAGTCTCTGGATATTGGAGAGTAAAGAAAGGTTCCTATTGTCAAATAAATCAAACTTTATCAAATCGTGCGAATTCTATTACAACGAGACCGATGGAAATTATTGCTTCACCGAAAGAATGCAAGGTCATCACAAACAAAACAGGCGTCGCTATTACATGCAATAAAACTGGAAGTTATATACTTATATTTCGATGGCACAAAAAGGAGAATACAGTGGAGGGATATACTGAAGAAACAAGAAATATAGTAGTATATGAGTGACGTGTTCGGAGCAAGCAAGTAAAAAATGAAAAAGTATCTAACTGCAATGAGCGTCACCCTATTTATGACGATTTTGTCAAATGCAATGGCGCCGTCAATAGCTGTTGCTGGTTCAATTACAGATTGCGAGCCAGAGCCACTTTATGCATTGTATACGTTGAAATCAGGTGAGGTAAGTACTGGCTGGTGGAGAATAAAAAGAGGCTCCTTTTGCGAACTGCGGCAGGGTTCTGTCGGATATCCGTATAAACCGATCGAGGTTATTAGTGCGCCAAAAGAATGTAAAGTGATTACAAATAAAAGTGCCGTCGCAATTACATGCAATCGCACTGGAAATTTTTTATTGCAATACAGACTGCATGGGACTTCGAAAGATGGAATGCAGAAAACATATATCGACATACGAAGGGAAATTATTGTTTTCGAATAATAGACAAGCGGGCATTTACAAGGCTGGAGGTGAAGAAAATGAAGTATCCGCTCCTTTGTATGGTGCTATCGTTCGCTATTGTGGCTACACCGGCTTTCGCTGACGACGGATGCCGAGGATGGCGCAATACGAGTACGGGAACGACCTATTCCGGCATTTGGGAAATCAAGAAGAATGCATACTGCGAATTGCAGTGGCGCATTGGCAGTGATTCTATGTCAACTCAGCCGATTGAAGTCGTGGGTATGCCTAAGTCGTGTAAATATATTTCCAATAAAAATAGTATAGCGGCAACGTGCAGCCAATCCGGTAAGTTTCATTACAGCATAACTATGCATGGAATTAAGAATGGGCAGAAATACAAAAAGACATATCACGATACACTTATAGTGTTTGAGTGAACAGATGGATCTCAAATGCTGTCGGAGTGGAGGAAAGTATGAAATATCTGCCTCTCGCTGCCACTCTATTGTGCTTCGTGCCCGCAACCGCGTCAGCTCAAACCCTTGCTGATCAGCTGCGCCAGCAGGTCCAATCTGGATCGTCCGGCGAGGTCAGGCGATCTCCCGAGCGCCAGACGAAACCTAAGAATGAAAGGCGGCAGCGTCCTGCCCATAAGGACTCCAATCCTGATCAGAAGTCTGCAAGCCGCTCCGTGACCGGTGCTGCGAATGCCGCTGCTGCAGCGGCGTCTGCTGCTGCGGTGGCTGCGTCAGCCGCTGCAAAGCAGGGAGCAATGACACAAGAAGCCGTCAGGCAGGCTGATGAGGCGGCTCGAGCCAACGCTGTGAGGGCTGCTGCGGCGGCAAAAGAGAATGCAGCGTCAACCCGCACGCTCGCCACGACGATCGAAGCATCGGCGATGGCTCAAGCCGCTCTCCTCGAAAACACCAACAGACAAATCGGCGATCTCTCTGCCCAGATCGCCATGCTCACGAAGGTGCTGGATGCCCAGAAGGCGAGATCGCCAGCTTCGACACCGACCGATACCGCTACACGGGACCAGACGATAGCGGCACTGGAAAAGAAAATCGCCGATTTGAAGAACGAGGTGTCGGCGAAAGAAGCCTCTATCACTGGTTATATGACGAGTATTCGCCCAGAAGATCGAGACCGCTATATAACCGCTCGAAAGGCGTCTCTCTCCTACCCGAAGGTCCCCTATTATATTCCAGGTACCCCAGAGATCGGCGAGTTCTGGGTCGAGCCGATCGTCACCAATGGTGGTGAACTCTACTTCAATTTTCGATTCATAGATCCGACCTCTGAGAATAAGACTACCAGAAGTGTGATCTCCATGACGCCGGAGCAGATTGGACTTGTTCAAAATGCCCTGGTGAAACTTGGTCGGATGTCGGAAATCGCTCACGAACACCGGATTCGAGAGAACTACAGCAAGAGAGTCGTCTGCTTCCCCATCGAACAATGTCCGCCGGAACGTTCGAAGGGCGTTCTCGGGAAATCGTCTACCGAGGTCCAATTCCAGACCTATGAGGATGGATCGACTGCTGGTCGCATTGTTCAGAACAAAGGTCAGTTCCAAGAAGGCTTCAATATGTCTATTGATAGTTCCTTGATGCTTCAAGCGTATTTGGAGTACGTAGCAAAAGAGGCTCTTATCGAGTATGGAACCGGGATTCGTACACAAGAAGACCTGGATAGACTGTTTCAATAGACAATCCAACGTCGTGAGTAGAAGGAAGATTTTATTGAGAGGATATTACCAATGACGACTCAGAAAACCAAAATATCCGTTGCTCTTTGCGTGATCGCTTCATCTATTTTCTTCGGAGCGGTTCGTTCCGAAGCGGAGGAGTGCGGTCCGATCGATCCGGGTTGGGGCAACGCTCAATCAACGGGAACGTGGTCGTTGAAGGTTGGGGCATTTTGCGAGAACACGTGGCGCTTCAATGCCGATACGATAGCCACGAAGCCCATGGAAGTTATCGGGCTACCGTCGAGTTGTAGGTCGAAAGCCAACAAGGCAGGTGTCGCACTGACGTGCTCCAAGCCTGGAGAATATCGATTTTCCGTAAAGCTTCATGCGGTAAATAGAAATAAGCCTTTTACGAGAACTTGGGATATCAAAATGAAGGTATATAACTAGCGAATCGAATCATTGTCCGGTATATAACAGCAATGCGGTGAGTGGAGCGCCTTTCTTTATTGCTGCACGCCTCACCTCGTCTAGAATGCGAGGATCGATGTTCTCGTATAAAATAGCAGCAGAAGTTTGCGTGCGATTTAAATAACTAATTATATCAGATTTTGATTTAAATTCTTTTGCTATAATGATCATACGTCAAATACTCCTTCGTATTGGTTGTCGATAAGCTGAGGGATGTGGTTCTCGATTTTGTCATCCCTTCGTTTTCTCTTTCGTTTCAATTGTTTTACACGGGTCGTTGTTTCGGGTCGATCGCCTGTATCGGCTGATGCTTCTGAGGTGATCTCCCGGAGGTTGTTTCGGAGCCTCCTGTCGTCGATGATCCGTTGTCCCTCGGAAGCGATGAAGCCTGTCATCAGAGACACGAGCACAGACGTCCGTGATCGACCCTCCAAGTCACAGATCGCATCGAACGCCTCATGGGTCTCGATAGGGACCAGAAAATTTATAAGTGTTCTTTCTATAGGATTGCCATGTAATTGCATTAGTAGCCTCTTTTGTAGTTAAATGGGTTGGTTGTGTGGGATATAGATGTCGTAAAAAGTCAATATAATTGAATAAAGAGCAACGATGATACGTTACCCAATTTGATTTTGTTGGTGACTGGTGGAGTCGTGGCGGACGCTTTCGTCAACGGTTCGACTTGTGAAAATTCATCCAGTCTATAGAGAGACCATAATCCGCCTTCTGGCGACGCTTGGTCATGTAGGAGACCCAACCGGCATCGGCATGGGATTCGATATGGATGTGCTCATATCCCCAATCGGTTCGAGACCACGCTTCACGGATCATCGTCGAGAACGCCTCGACCGTCAGATGCTCCGGACAGTCGATCGCCGCATGGACGTGGTAGCGATGTGTCTCGTCGTGTTCGATCACCGGTATGATGGCGACCGCCTTTCCGAACCGTTTCGCAGCGTTGCCGTATACGAGGCGCTTGAGGATGTTGAGGAAGTGGCGAATGTTCCTCGAGCATCGTTCCGGTGTCAGATCGATCGATGAGCCATTCGACCAGATCACTTGCCGCAAAGACAGGGTGACAGCGAGCGGGCAGTTCCAAGACGAAATGTCGCAAAAGGAACGAATGGCGTGTTGAAGAGTGGTATCGTTGAGCATGTAGGCGTAATAAAGTTCCTTCTATATATATTTCTTATTTATCCTAAGCATAGCCATATATTGGCGGTTGCATAAAATATTTTATTCACCGATCATCGCAGACAAACCAACGTTTGTCTCCTACGAATGGTGCGAAGATGGAGCGGTATGTTGCCTACTACCGGGTTTCGACGACCAAACAAGAGAGGTCGGGGCTCGGGCTGGCTGCTCAAAAGGAAATAGTCGAACGGTTCGCCTGCGGGCATGGTGTGATCGTCGGCGAGTTCGTCGAGACGGAGAGCGGTGGTGACGATACCCGAGCGATCCTTTGGCAGGCGATCCGTGTGGCTAAGAAAGAGGGAGCGATACTGGTCATCGCTCGCCTCGATCGGTTTTCCCGGCGAGTGAGTTTCATTGCCTCGATCATGGATCAAGGCATTCGCCTGACCGTCGCCGAGATGCCCAATGCAACAGAGTTCCAGTTGCACATATTTGCCGCTCTCGCTCAGGAAGAACGGCGATTGATCTCGGCTCGGACGAAGGCTGCCCTGGCTCAGGCGAAAAAGCGTGGAATCGAACTCGGTCGCAATGGGAAAGCGCTCGCCAACAAGCGCAAGGAGGATGCAAGCGATTATGTGCAGATCCTACGAGAGAGAATCCCCGATTGGGACTGCCTATCGTATGGAGAAATTGCCAAGCGACTGAACGATGGTGGTATCCGATCGAGAGAGGGTGGTCTGTTCCATCCCCAGACGATCAGACACTATGATCGCCGAGGCTCTGAAGGTTCCTCGCCATCTCCGCACTGAGCGGCAGGTGGCGGGCATAGAACCTCTCGATCTGGTCGACGCTCGTCCCGGCGTTCTTGGCAAGGTTGAAAATGTTGACCTTACCCTCGCTGAGGATGATCCGCATGCAGATCGCCGTGTGTCGGAGCGAGTAGATCGAGTGTTTCGCACCCGTGTATCGATCGACCTCAATTCCGGCACGCACCATCAGCTCCTTGAACTGGCGCTGGATGATTTTGCCGGCGGTCAGCCGGTTCGTGTACGCCGGCAGAAACAGGTAGTCGGCGGGCGTCGCCTCCGGGTTCCGTTTGCGGATGCGTTCGTAGACGGAAACCGCTGCCGGCATCGTGTTCGCCGATCGAAATCCCGTCTTGCCGTCCCGGATCACGAGGATCAGCCTCTTCGGATTGTCTGCGACCGTCACGTCTCCGTGCCGCAGCGCATAGAGTTCCGACGTGATCGGTCGGACGAACGAATGCGTGATGAACAGGATGAGATCATAGAGTTCGTCGGTGACCGGTATGCCCCTGGTCACGACGCCATCGGTCGCCATCTTCCGAGCCGTGGCGAGGACCTTCTGGTAGACGTCCTCCTCCTTCGTCACGAGCGGGTAGAAGCGGAAGAACGAGCGAGGGTTGTCCCGCTGGCGTGACCGGGGCGTGTCGGGCACCGTGTCGATCACGCCGTCCTCTCTGGCGACCTTCAGGACATTGCGGAACGTCGCCAGGATCGTATTCTTCGTCGACGACGACAGCGGCGATTTCAAGTGGTCGAGCCTGTCCATGTAGTCCCGGAAATCCCGGGTCGTGATCTCTCGGACGTCTCTTGGTCCGAACGTCCGCAGGAGACCCCAGTCTTCGTTCTGGATGCACCAACGCATCGCCTTGACGTAGCCGAGGTTGCGTTCGCCTCTGGCGACCAGACCATCGCCCTGCTTGAGCAGCTTCAAAGCGAATGTGCGAAACGAGAACTCTCGATCGACCTGCTTTTCCAGCGTGAGCAGGGTCAACGCTTGACCCTTGGCAATTTCCCTTGCTTGAATGATGAGTGGTGTGCCGGTCGATTTGACGATGTAGCGTCGGCGTTGCTTGTCCCAAATCCGCATGTACCAATTTCTGGAATTCGAGACCTTATAAATCGAGACCCCTCGATAGAGACGGACCGCCTTGAGTTCGGGAAGTGGGTTTGTATCCTTGCTCATCGATTGGACCGATTGCCAGAAAAAGTTGGAAAGACTAGTTATAAAGTCTATGATAACTCATTGAAAAAGAAAATGTACCGATTAAATGGCATTCAAGAGGTCAGGGGTTCGACTCCCCTTGGCTCCACCAATTCTCCTC
>NZ_CALDDG010000095.1 GCF_937936435.1 uncultured Sulfuricurvum sp.
TGCTTTAAACAATGTGGGCGTATTGTGGTCTTGTGCCTCAATCGCTTGATCGAAATCGGCAAACGCTTCTTCAAAATGAGAGAGAATATATGCGTTTATCCCTTTGATCAAAAGGTATTTCGGTTGAAAATTCTCGGGGCAAAGGAGAGCCCACTGTTCGAACTGTTTTTCAAAATCGCGGAGAGTTTGACGTTCACCGTCATTGATCGTATTTGACAAAGAGTATCTGAACAATGACATTGCGTAATAAAATACCCATTCCGTTTCGAGGATATTTCCTTTGATATTTCCCAGATATTCTACCGCATCGCGGGCATAACCGAGGGCTTCATCATACAGTTCATGGATATAGCAGATTTGCAGTTTATAAATATAGTAATAGGCTAATAAGGTTTTGTAGTTGATCGCTTTAAAATATTCGACCGCTTCGTTCTCATTAAAATCGGGTGTACTGAGAGAGCTTAGAGAATCGGTATTTCCCCGTAAACAACGGGGAATATTGATCAGCAAGTATTGAGTCATGAGAATAGGCAGTTCTTTTGAACTTTTAATGAAATCAAGATAGCTTTTACTTTTTTCTTCTAAAACGTCCAGAGCGATACCGGAGAGAAACTCACGTGTAAAAATATGGTTGACGCAGTAGATCGAGTATAAAAAATCGCCGGTCTCGATTCCGGACATATAGGCTTTGTATAAAATGTTCAGAGTCTGTTCGTGCGGCTGCATCCATGATGCGACATAGGCTCCATATACCCGCAAAAGTTTGCATTCGATTGCTTTGTTGTTAAACTTATCTTGAAGAACCATCGCGAATTGTCCATAGGCATAGCCGTTTTCGTATTCACGAAGCCGAGATCCGATAATCATCCCGCATAGCATATACCCGTATGAAGATACGTCGCAGTTTCCGTATATGAGGGAAAGACGGGCCATTTTAAAGGCAACTACCGCAAACATGTCCTGTCTGCTGACGAAGGCCGGAATACCCATATTGACGAGAATATCCATACATAGCTCGATGACCTCATCATTCATCTCTTTAAGCTTATGAAGCTCTTCGGCAGATTGGATGTGCGTCCGGAACCAATTGAGTTCATTTGCTTCTAAAACGGAGAGTGCGGATGGATTGTCAGGAATGTGATGACCTAAAACTTCCAGTGCCTGTCGTCCGTCTTCGATGGCTTCTGCGAGCATCCCCTGCATAAAATGGTAAGCGAGCCGATGGTTGTAGATTCTGGCTGTATCGATTGCTCTGAGGAGATTGTTTTGGAGAAGATATTCGAACAATTCAGCCGCCTCTTCAAATTTCCGGGCGTGGCTTAGGGTATCGAGCAGGTTGAGATAAAGCGAAAATGTTGTCTCGTACCGTTCGTTCCATGCATCGTCCGGAAGAACGGAAAGAGCACAACGGCTGTACGTGATAGCCTCATCATAGGCAAGAGCCTCTTTTGCCGAGAGAGATGCCTGATTTAAAATATCGAGAATAGGATATAGCTCATACTGCTTTATACTGTCGATCACCTCGACGATATGTTTTGCGACGGTCAAAGCATTTTTTTCGGTTCGGTTTTCGTGGGACAAAAAATCGTGGACCAGTTTGAGATGAAGCTCTTTTTTAGTATGTTCGTCCAGCATGAGATATGCCGCTTGGCGGATCTTATCATGGATGAAATGATAATACTGCGACGAGTACGAGACGATGACATTATCATCGGAAAAAACGTCGATGAGCCCTTCGTTCAATACCTCATCGAGAATCTCTAAAATATCGGTATCTGCGAAAAGATATAGTGATGACAGGGCGTTTAGATCAAAAATATCCCCGATCACCGATGCCGTTTGGATAAAGATACGGGCATTCGAGGACATGGTATTGATTTTGGCCACCAGATGATCGATCACATTACTGGTTAAGTCTTCTTCCCGGATTTTAGCGATTTCCCATTCCCACGAACGACTCTCTTTATTAAATCGGAGTAAATCTCTTTTTCCTAGCGTATGGATAAACTGTCGGACAAAAAACGGATTTCCTTCGGTTTTTTGGAGTAATAGCTCCCCTAGGGCATTAACCTCTTGGGTTTTCAATGTTTCGCTTAAGAGTTGCTTGATTGCATCGAGGGTCAACGGTAGCAGTTCGATCTCTTCGATCTTTCCGATTTTGTCGCCGATCGTATTCAATGAGAGCCTCATCGGGTGGGTTGAATTGACTTCATTGCTCCGATAGGCACCGATAATTAAAAAACTGTTCAATCGGTTGGATGAGAAAATCAGTTCCAATATTTCCAATGAGGCTAAATCGGCCCACTGCATGTCGTCTATAAAAATGACGAGAGGGTGTTCTTTTGAGGCAAAAAAACTTAGAAAACGCTCCATCGCAATAAAAAGCTGATTTTTGAGCCGTGATTGTTCAATAGCAGGTGTATGTGCAATATTGAAAAGTGTCTTTAGCTCAGGGACGATTTTAACCAGAGCATTTTTACTTTCGCCTAAAAAATTGGACAAATCCTGAATCGTTTTGCGCTTTATATCCGGCGGCATGGTGTTAACGATGTTGATAAGATTGATGAAAATTTGAATAAAGGCGATATAGGACGTTGTACGGTTGTATTGGTCAAATTTCCCTTTTAAAAAATATCCGTTTTGGCTCAGAATAGCCGGACTGAGTTCATTGATAAAAGACGATTTTCCGATTCCTGAATATCCGCTGATCATCATCAATTTCGGGATATTTCCGATGATAGAGCCGATTTTCTCCTGTACGGAAAGTAGCTCTTTATCCCTGCCGTAGAGTTTTTGAGGAATAACCAATTTATCCGATATGTCTTGGCTGCCTAATGCAAATTCATTTTTGGAGTCGAGCCGAAATTTTTCCAAATCGTATTTCAGACTGAAAGCGCTTTGGT
>NZ_CALDDG010000096.1 GCF_937936435.1 uncultured Sulfuricurvum sp.
GCTTCAGCATCTCAGTAAAAAGAAAAAACAGGAGATGTGCGATCATAACGCTTTTCAGCTTATTACGGCACATCTGATTTCACTCTCGAATGTTCAGCGGATGGGAATGCGATAAACGAAGCCGTTGATTGCAGAAATATTCGATTAACTCTCCGCTTACCGGAATATGTTACATTGAGACAGCCTATTTAAAAAGGATTTATGATGAAACAAATGTTTGAAGTACTGAATGTAAAATGCGGAGGATGTGCCAATACACTCATTAAAAGTTTGGCAGATGAGTTTGGCGAAGTGAGCGTCGATTTAGAGTGTGAACCTCGAAAAATTACTTTAGATGTTGAGGAAGATCAGATCGAAAAACTAAAATTAAAACTCAGAAGTCTGGGATATCCGTTAACAACGGATGAACTTAGTACGGTACAAACCCTAACGACTACAGCTAAAAGCTTCGTCTCCTGTGCCGTCGGGAAAATGGATATTTAAAAAAATTGCGTATTTTGCTAATCCAGGGTAGGAAAGAGAGCCGTTATTAATAACCGTCCCACGGCATTTTAGACTCTTTCCATCCGAACATAAATCCGTCTTCGAGATTATAGGCTTTGATCCCTTCTTTTGCCAGAAGGTTTGCAGCCGCTTTAGAACGAGGACCGCTTCGGCAAACTAAAATGACGGCATCCGTATTTCGAAGTTTCATCGCTTTCATTACGTCACTGACGAAGTTTTTGTTGAATACCTCTTTGGCATCATACAGTTTTTGCACTTCGATATGTCCTTTGGGTTTATCGGTCTTAAGTTCGTATTCGGAACTTTTGACCCGCTCTTCGATTGATTTGGGAACATAGGTCCACTCATAAGCGGGAATATTGATGAATCCTTCACCGTGGCCCGTATAAATATATTCGAGCGTCGTTCGGACATCGACGATGATAGCTTCCCCTTTTTTCTGCATTTCGTGTGCTTCGGCCGCACTTACATCGGCTTCGTACAAATCTTCCGCACTCAGAATTCCGCATGCCAATAAAATAAGTAAAATTTTTTTCATATAAGCCCATTTGTGATTAATTTTTGAGTATTTTATCGGAAGAAAATTATAGTGAGATGAAATAATAATGATACTATTATAGAAAAATAAAGTTGAACATGCCCGATACACTAAAAATTGTTTATGTAACCGATTGGGTTATTGCAAACGAAAGTCTTTCCCGTCAAGACCCTTTTATAGAAGTTTTACAAAATATCGATGCCGATTTGGACGTTCTCGATCGACTCCCGGAAATATTTGAAGAGATCGATCTGCTTATTTTGCATCCTATGCATATGAAAGCGGATGTTTTTGAAGCAATCAGCAAAAGTAAAGAGCATAATCCGGCGATAAAAACGGTAGTGATCTCAAGTGCGCACGGCAGCGACCTATTTTTGAAAGCGATTGACGTAGGGGTCGACAAATATCTTCTCAAGCCGCTTTTACCCAGTGCGGTCAAAAAAGTCGCCGAGCGGCTTCTCCAGCACTCCTTGGAAGCGAAGCAGGCTCAAAAAGCTTTCCGGCAGATCAATCTGATGTTCGGGGCGATTTCAAAAACCTCGCTCCTTATCCGGATGGAATACGACGGTACGATTATTGAAGTCAATAACTTGCTTTTGGAATTACTCCATTACCATTCGGATGAGATGATCGGTTCGCATTGGATGCGTTTTGTCGAACGCCGTTTCTGGCTTTTTTTGCGTTCGCTGGTACGGGAAAAATTAAAAGCGGGCGAAATCTATCGCGGAACGATTGAACTGCTAAGTTCGAACGGAGATTCGATTACCGTCGATGCAACTCTTTATTCCATACGTGACGGACGCGGAGAGATCGGTGAAATCGTTTGTATTGCTCAGGACGTTTCTGAAGTCAATCGTGCTATTTTGGCGAGTATGGAACAGCTAATCGACCATGATACCTCTTTGGCGGTTCTTTTTGATCACCGTTATGAAGCGGTTTTAGTCAATAGAAAATTTTTGTTGCAAAACGGTTATGAGGAGAGTCAGGATTTTTTTTCGGCGAAAGATGTTTTGGTCTGGATGACGGAATCGAAAGAAGAGACGACTCCTGTTTTACAAGGAGAACATACACAAAAAGACGCACTACAGGCGATTTGCGAACTTTACCGCGATGAAAAAATTCAGGGGCGTATCGTATCGACGGATCGAAATCAGGAAAAACGCTATTACAGTATTCATACGACGTCTATGCCTAATCCGATGATCCGTAATGAGGAATACCATATCCTTTATTTTGTCGATATCACCAATTTCGAACGACTCAAAGAAGAAAAATTGAGCGATGCCAAGCTCATGAGTGTGGGTCGCCTCGCAGCAGCCATTACACATGAGATCAATACGCCGATTACGTATATCAAGGGTAATCTCGAATTATTGAAATGGGATTGTGAAGGTAAAGTAGCCGATGCCGACGCATTGTTCGAATCGATTGATGAAGGGGTCAAACGGATCGAATCGATCGTTAATTCGATGTATGAATTCGCAGGTACCGGCAAAGAGGTCATGAAAGCGTGCAGCGTTCATATGACATTGATTTATGCATTGCGGATTATCATGAATCGTGCCAAGCATATCGTCCCGATACGGATCAATGACGAACTGTTTTTACAAACGACGGAATACAACTCTACCAGTTGCATGACTATGGGGATATCCAATCGTTTGGAACAAGTATGGATTATTATTTTAAATAATGCAATGGATGAGTTCGAAAAAGGTACAATACCGTATGAAAACCGTCAATTGGATATTTCTATACAATGTGATGAGAAGGAAATAGTTGTTAAAATTCTTGATAACGCCGGAGGAATACCCCAAAGTGTATTGCCCGGAATATTTGATTTTGCAATCAGCGGTGAGAAAAAACAAAGTATGGGTATCGGTTTAAATGTAGCAAAAGCGATCATTGACAAGCACGGCGGATCGATTCGTGTCGTCAATAAAGATCAAGGTGCCGTATTTGAAGTGATTTTAAAAACGTATGAGGAGGTAAAATAGATGTTTTTTACGCGAGAGGCGACGAAATACAAAGAAGAAGCGGATTTATTACGCGTCGAACGGGATATTCTAGCGGCTGAACTGGCATTATACAAAGAGATAGCCGCATTGAGCGACAAAGAAGCAATCGTCGTTCTGAATGAAAACGGAGACCCTCTTTTTTTTAATTCGAAAGCTCAGGATATTGCCAACAAAGATGCCGTAGTGACGGAATTGAGAAAAAATACCAAAGAGATCGTCGTCGGAGAATGCGAAGCTTCCGTAATCGGTAAAAATTTAAGTAACGGGCTCAAAGGCTATATTCTAACAAAGTCGTCTATCGTCGGCGGAGAAGACAACGGCTTGCTTGAAATGCACCAAAAAAGTATCAAAGGGGCACTGAGCGCAACTCAACAAGTTTTTGTCGATATTCTGGAAAAATTAAAAGAGATGGTTCAGCAGTCGAAAGAGACCGCGGAAGGTTCGGACGAAGGGCTCAAAATTGCTCATCATGTCGATGAAGATATGAATAAACTTGCAGAGTTGATGGAAGGGACGATTACGACGACAGGTAATCTGGTTTCCAGATCGCATGAAGTTTCCAGCGTAGTCGCTCTGATCAAAGATATTGCCGACCAAACCAACCTTCTAGCATTAAATGCCGCAATCGAAGCGGCACGTGCGGGAGAACACGGTAGAGGATTTGCCGTAGTTGCGGATGAAGTACGGAAATTGGCGGAAAGAACCCAAAAAGCGACCAAAGAGATCGAGATCGTAATTCAGTCCATGCAGCAAGACACTAATGAGATCGAAACGGCTACGGAAGAACTTTCCGGTATCGTTTCGACTACAAAAGACGAAGTAACCCAAATGAGCGACCGCATGGAGATATTCCAGCGTAACGCTTCGCGAAGTGTTTATGAAATCATGGATATCAGTAACTATATTTTTAGCAATTTGGCAAAAATCGATCATGTCATCTACAAAAATAACGTTTATGCCTTTTTATTCGGGCAGGAGAATGATTTTAATCCGGTGGATCACCATTCGTGCCGCTTAGGTAAGTGGTATGACAGTGGCGTTGGAAAAGAGCAGTTTGGAATGCTTAAATCGTATAGCCGCCTGGAAGCGCCGCACCGTACAGTCCATACGGAAGCCAATGCGTTGATCGCCGATTGCGGCGACGGTAAGAAACTATGTTCGCGCACCCAAATTGAACAACGAATCAAAGAGATTGAAACCGCAAGTGCGGATGTGTTTACGGCACTGGATGTTCTCGTCCATGAAAAAACGGAAGATCTGATGGGTAAAGCGATTACACAACTTTTTGGAGAATTAAAATGATACGGTTAATGATTGTAGACGATGAGATTTCTATCGGTACGATGCTGGAAAAAGCATTAACGCGCTCAGGAGATTTTAAAATAACCTATATCGATAATCCGATAACGGCAGTCAGCCGTTTTCGTGCCGGAGAATATGACGGGGTTTTGCTCGATATTATGATGCCTCAAAAAGACGGTTTGAGTGTCCTCGAAGAGATAAAAGAGAAAGACCCCGAATGCGTCGTTATTATGATGACAGCCTATTCGACTTTAAAGCCATAAAATAGGGGCAGATCACTATCTGCTTAAACCGTTCGACTCATTACTCAATGTTGAAAAAAAGATTCGGGAACTGGTACATGCCCGAGCGTAATCAAACCGCACGAAAAGGTTAATCCTTAGTAATTTTATATGGATACTTGACAATAAGAAAAGATTATTTTATCATGACAGGAAAAAAGGAGTTGTAATGGCTCAAGAATGTCCGCTTATTTTTCGTCAAGTCGATGCAACCGTGACACGGATCAATACTTTTTCCGTGATTGCCGGTATCATTGTTTTTCTTATTACACATAGTTTGGCGGTTTTGTTTTTTTTGTTAATCGATTTTATTCTCCGATTATATGGATATAAACAATTCAGCCCCGTTCAAAATTTTTCTTTATGGATTAAAAAGAGACTATCGCTTCCTACCAAAATGGAAGATGCGGGAGCCAAACGCCTGGCTGCATTTTTCGGTGTCGGTTTTGTTATCGCACTCGGTGCTGCGGATATTTTAGGATTGAATGTAGCTGTAAATCTGATTGCCGCTATTTTCCTCGTCTGTGCTTCTTTGGAGCTTTTGTTCGGATACTGCGTCGCGTGCAAGATTTATTATATCGCTAAAAAACTCTATCCGAAGGCTTTTGAATAATGTCTGCACTCTCCTCAAAAGCCATTTACGGACTTGCGGCCATGCATGTTCTTTCCCATGCCCCGCGCGGGAGGTCGATGCAGGTACGGGAAATATCGGCGATGACCCAGATATCCCACGGCTACCTCGAACAGCTTCTTTCGATTCTGCGTCGCAGTAATCTGGTCAGCAGTATTCGGGGCGCTTCGGGAGGCTATAAGCTTTCGCGTCAGCCTCATGAAATAGAGGTGATCGAGATTATAGAAGCATTGGAGGGGCCTTTTTACAAAATAGAGGGGAATGTAGGCTCAAGCCTGATCTTAGAGTATTTTTGGAACGATATCGAGGATAAAATGCGTCAGTTGTTCGGAATGAAACTTTCCGAACTCGATCAGGCGTATCAGCCCCATTTTTATGAGATTTGATCGGCTAAGGGTTATTTTTTAAAAATACTTCCTAAAATCCCCCGGATTATTGCTCTTCCGAGTTGAGAACCGATGGCTCGTGCCGCCGATTTGGCCAGTGCTTCGCCTGCACTTTCTCTACTGCGTACCGTGCTTTTTTGCACTTTTACCGCTTCTTTTTCCATATCTTCACGCTCTTTGAGTGCGGCTTGTTCTTGGAGTCTTTGGGTGAGTTTTTCGTATGCGGATTCCGAATCGACGGTTATGTCATACGTATCTCCGACGATAGAGTTTTTCATAAGCTCTCGGCGCAAGTTTTGATCGATCGGTCCGATATGGGAAAAGGGCGGGATAATCAGAGCGCGTTGGGTAATACCGGGTGTCCCTTTGATATCTAAAAAGGAGACTAGCGCCTCTCCGACTCCCAACTCCATCAATGCACTTTTTTCATCCAGATCGGCATTATCACGCATCGTTTCCGCTGCGGCACGGACGGCTTGCTGGTCTTTAGGGGTAAAGGCACGCAAGGCATGAGCGATCCGATTCCCGAGCTGTGCGGCGACTTTTTCGGGAATATCGTTCGGGTGCTGGGTAATAAAGTAGACGCCGACTCCTTTTGAACGGATCAAGCGGACGACTTGCTCAATTTTTTCGATCAGAATATCGGGTGCATCGTTGAAAAGAAGATGTGCTTCGTCAAAAAAGAACAGCAGTTTCGGTATCTGGCTGTCTCCTGATTCAGGGAGAGTTTCGAACAGTTCCGATAGCAGCCATAGAAGCAGCGATGCGTAGAGTTTCGGAGTATTCATCAGTTTTGTGGCATCGAGAAGATTGACTACCCCTTTGCCATCTACGATTTGAATGAGATCGTGGATATTGAGCATCGGTTCGCCAAAGAGCTTTTCTCCCTCTTGTGCTTCGAGTGTCAATAATGCACGCTGAATCGCACCGACCGATGCACTGGAGATATTGCCGTAACGGAGGCTAAGTTCTTTGGAACGTTCGCCGACATTTTGAATCATGGCTCGAAGGTCTTTGAGATCGAGCAGGGCTAAACCTTCATCGTCGGCTACTTTAAACGCAAGAGTCAGTACTCCGCTTTGTGTCTCGTTCAGACCAAGCAGACGGGATAACAGCAATGGCCCCATATCGCTGATAGTCGCTCTGATAGGATGACCGTTTTCACCCCATACGTCCCAGAAAGTGACGGGATAGGGGGTATACTTCTCATCCAGCCCCATCTCCGCCAGTCTCTGCGAAACCCTTGTATTGCCTCCGCCGATCTCGGCGATACCGCTAAGATCTCCTTTGATATCGGAGACGACACACGGCACGCCGATAGAAGAGAAGCTCTCGATCAATTTTTGCAGAGTAACTGTTTTTCCGGTTCCTGTCGCTCCGGTTATGAGTCCGTGGCGATTTGCCATAGAAGGGGGCAGAGTGAGGAAAAGATCGGATGCTTTAGCGATAGGCTGGAGTGTAATCATGCTATTCCTTTATACAAAAAGCGCTACTTTTTATTGAAACGTTTGGCTTCGATCAATTTGCGATTTTGTACCATCATCGATTCGATTTCCTGCGCATTTTTATTATTATAAACTTGTTCGACTACCAGATTGCTTCGCTTGGAAAGTTCCTGATAAAACTCTTCCAATGTCGGTTTTCTTTTCTTTGGAGCGATTGATTTGAAAAAAGGGGCTATTTCAAGTTTTGGAGGGGGAGAATATTTTGCCAAGATGGCTTCGCTGGCTTTATTGATGCGCATTACAAATCCTATAGATATATTTTCTATAGAAGTAAGCAATAAGCGTACCTAGAAACCTTCATTGAGTACGTACCAGAGACGCTCAACCTCGTTATCGTCTAAAAACAGGGTAGACGCATGAGTATAGAGCCATTCAAGACCTTTAGAATTGATTGAGAGCGTGTGTGAACAATGCTGATGTGCCGGTAAAAAAGCCCGAATAAGCGAAATATCCTCTTCAATAGGAAGGTCGCAGAAAAAACAAGTGAGCTCTTTATGCAAACGCCCCTCGTAATCCAGAAGCCGAACGTAGGTCTCGATGGCGACGCGTTTTGGATTTTGATCTTTCCATCGCTGTGCCGCGTCCTCCAAAAGGGTAAAATAAAAATCTCCGATCGATTCGGAGTCTTTGAGATGGGGATGGAATAAAGCGATAAATTGCTGCCATAGCCGAATCCGTTCATATTGTCCGATCCACGGGAATCCGAGATGGATCACATCCCGTAATCGCCCGATTGAGCTTTTGATCGAATATTCCGCTTCGAAATCGATTTTAAACCCTAGATTGATCGGACTGTGACGTGCCCCATAGAAGCGATAAAGGGTATGTAAGTTTTCCTCGGCTATGATTGTGACGATCATATCTTCTTCACGTGCACGAGTGAGTTTGATGATGAATCCCTGCATTTTTAGTTCTACTCTACACGTTTGATTCCTAAATTATCCAATCAGGCCTATCATTTTAACCCTTTTTAACCTTACAGTTGTTAAAATAAGAAAATTTCATCCCTCTTTAAACTACTTATGTTTAAAAAGAGATTAAAAAATAACAATTTGCCGAAATTTATTGGTGAAAGGTGACGATTAGAGTGGAATACCAAGACCTATTACGATCATTTAAAGATAACTGCGGATTTGGTTTGATAGCAAATATTAAAAACCGTCCATCGCATCAAAATTTGGAAAATGCGATTACTGCGCTTGAACGCATGATGCACCGCGGGGCGGTAGCCGCAGACGGTAAAACGGGGGACGGAAGCGGATTGCTCTTGTCTTTGCCTCATGAATTTATGCGTGCAGCTGCATCCGAAGCAGGGGTTGAACTGCCTGAAATGTATGCGGTAGCCGTTCTATTTACCCGTGATGCCGCCCATTTGGAGCGTTTTGAAAAAATTTGTAGCGATAACGATCTCAAAGTCGTATTGAATCGCCGTATCCCGGTCGATACGAATGCTTTAGGGGAACAGGCTCTTGCCACATTGCCGGAAATTTACCATGTTTTTATTACCCCGAACTCGTTGATGGCGAGTCAACGTTTTGATGCATTGCTCTATTTAACCCGAAAAGAGGTTGAACATGCGCTTGTGCACGATCAGGATTTTTATATCGCATCGATGAGTGCGCGGGTTGTTTCGTATAAAGGGCTTATTATGCCCACTCATATTAAAGAGTTTTATATCGATTTGCAAAACGAAAATTTTAAAATCTCGTTCGCCCTTTTCCACCAACGCTTTTCAACCAATACCTTGCCTAAATGGCGTTTGGCACAGCCGTTTCGTGCTGTAGCTCACAACGGTGAAATCAACTCGGTCGAAGCGAACCGTTTCAATGTCGCAGTGAAATCCGAATCGATCAAAAGTGAAGTGTTTACCGATGAAGAGATCGCACGTCTTCTTCCGATTCTTCAACCGGGCGGATCGGACAGTGCGAGCGCCGATAACTTTTTTGAGTTTTTGATCGTCAACGGTATGGATTTCTTCAAGGCGGCACGTGCCGTCATTCCTGCGCCGTGGCAAAATGCACCGCATATGGATCCGCAGCTCCGCGCATTTTATGAGTATCACTCTACCGTATTCGAAGCATGGGACGGCCCTGCGGCGTTTTCATTGACGGACGGTCGTTACATCGGATGCGTATTGGATCGTAACGGACTGCGTCCTTCTAAATACATTATTACCAAAGACGATACGCTTCTTATCGCAAGCGAATACGGAGTTATCGATATTCACGAAGATCAAATCAAAGAACGCGGACGATTGCAATCGGGTCAGATGATCGGATTGGATTTGAAATTTGGAAAAGTGCTGAAAGATGAAGATATTAACCAATATCTAAAATCGTCAAATCCGTATATGAAATGGCTCAACGACCATATGGTCTATCTTCAAGAGCATGTTGATGAACAATACGCTACGCGCTGCGAATTCAATCCTGAAAACCTGATCGAACGTCAACGTTATTTCAATATTACCCAAGAAGTGGTCGAACAAGTGATTGAACCGATGATGCGTGACGGAAAAGAAGCTGTCGGATCGATGGGGGATGATACCCCGTTGGCAGCATTCAGTAGTGTTCAACGCCATTTTAGCGACTATTTCAAACAACGGTTCGCACAGGTAACAAACCCGCCGATCGACCCGATTCGCGAAAAAGTGGTTATGAGCCTTAACACCGGATTCGGTGAAACCCATAACATCTTAAACGAAATTCCGTCTCATGCAAACCGATTGAAAGCGATTTCACCGATCGTTTTCCGGGAAAAACTCGATGTTCTTAAATCGTTCGGAGATAAAAAATCGCCGAGATACCAACCGTTCTACTGCAATGAGGTATTCTCGACCGCATTTAAAGGTCCTTTGAAACCGGCACTGGAAGCATTGGTCGAACAAGTTATCAAAGCGGTACGCGAAGAGGGTGTCCGTATTGTCATTCTTGACGATCAGGGATTCGATCAGGAACACAAAGCGATTCCGATGGCAATGGCGGTCGGACGGATCAGCCGTGCCCTTTTGGATGCAAAAATTCGTCATTTGGCATCGATCGTTGCCTGTACAAGCGAGGTGATCGACTCCCACGGTGCGGCGACATTGATCGCTTATGGAGCAAGTGCGGTCTATCCGAGCCTTTTGTTCGAAACAGTGGCATCACGTGCAGAAAACAGCGTAAACGAGATCAATTGCTCGGAAGCTTTCAAATCGGTGCACCATGCTTTGAATGCGGGACTCCTTAAAATTATGTCGAAAATGGGGATTGCTACGATCGCATCGTACCGTAACTCGGGACTTTTTGACGTCATTGGACTCAGTAAAGAGATCGTTCACGAATGTTTCGGGGAGTCTCACGTCATGATTCCGGGGCTCGTTTATGAAGATATTGATGCCCGTTTGGAAAGAAACCATAAAGCCGCTTTTGAAAAAGGGGGCTTTAACCGTATTTTCCCATTGAAAATCGGAGGTTTCTACAAATTTTACAACGGTCAGGAACATCACGATTTCAACCCGGATGTGATCCATGCGATTCACCGTGTGTCAAAAACCGGTAAACGTGAAGATTTCGATAAACTCAGCGCGTTGGTCAACGGCCGCGGACAAAAATTCATCCGTGACTTTTTTGAGTTCAAATCGGATAGGGCAAGCATCGACATCTCTGAAGTCGAACCGAAAGAGGCAATTTTCAAACGGTTTGCGTCAGCAGCAATGTCGCTCGGATCGATCTCTCCGGAGGCCCATGAGTGTTTGGCAGTAGCGATGAACACTATCGGTGCGCAAAGCAACTCGGGTGAAGGGGGCGAAGATGCTGCCCGTTTCGGAACGCTCAAAAATTCGAAAATCAAACAGGTCGCATCAGGACGTTTCGGAGTTACTCCGGCGTATCTCCGTTCGGCCGAAGAGATTCAGATCAAAGTGGCTCAAGGGGCAAAACCGGGTGAGGGCGGACAGCTGCCGGGGCATAAAGTCAGCGGCCTTATTGCACGTCTTCGCTATACGATGCCGGGAGTCACGTTGATTTCGCCTCCTCCTCACCACGATATCTATTCGATCGAGGATTTGGCACAGCTCATTTTCGACATGAAACAGGTCAATCCGAATGCTAGAGTAGCGGTTAAACTCGTCTCTTCCGCAGGTGTCGGAACGATTGCGGCGGGTGTCGCGAAAGCATATGCGGATAAGATTATCATCTCCGGCGGTGACGGCGGAACGGGTGCGGCTCCACTCACCTCGATCAAATTCGCGGGGAATCCGTGGGAACTCGGACTTTCCGAAGCACACAATGCCTTGAAAGTCAACAATCTCCGCGGATTGGTACACGTACAAACCGACGGTGGACTCAAAACGGGTCAGGATATCGTGAAAGCGGCATTGTTAGGTGCGGAGAGCTACGCGTTCGGTACGGGTGCGTTGACGATCATCGGTTGTAAAATGCTCCGTATCTGTCATGTCAATAAATGTTCGGTGGGGATTGCGACGCAAAATGAAAAACTGCGCAGCGAATACTTCAACGGTACGGTTGAGCAATTGATCAACTACTTCACCTATTTGGCTGAAGATGTTCGTAAAATAATGGCACAACTCGGATATAAAACGATGGAAGAGATGATCGGACGCAGCGATTTGCTTCGTGTAGTCGATACCGAATTCGCGAAAAAATTCGATTTTAGTTCGGTATTGCATCGTGAAGAGGGATTTGATACCTGCCAATCGCCGAGCAATGAACCGTTCGATGCCAACGAATTTGAAAAAGAGGTTCTGGCCGAAGCGATGGATGCGATCAAAAATCCGGAACGTCCGATTAAAATCGTTCGTGACATCTGTAATCTCAATCGTAGTTTCGGGGCGCGTATCAGCGGTGAAATCGCTCAATACTACGGCGATTCCGGTCTGAAAGCCAATACGATTAAAATCAACCTCAAAGGGATTGCCGGACAAGCTCTCGGCGCCTTTTTGATCAATGGTGTCTCTATCCGTCTTGAAGGGGTAGCCAACGATTACATCGGAAAAGGGATGCATGGCGGTAAAATCGTTATCCGCTCCCAAAATCAGGGAGAGGCGTTCAGCGCAGGCGGTAATACCTGTTTGTACGGCGCAACAGGCGGTAAGCTTTACATCGCAGGTTCGGTTGGAGAGCGTTTTGCCGTTCGTAATTCCGGAGCGATGGCCGTTGTCGAAGGGACGGGAGATAATGCGTGCGAATATATGACGGGCGGTGTCGTCGTCATTCTCGGTAAAACGGGTATTAACTTTGGTGCGGGTATGACAGGCGGATTTGCATTCGTGTACGATGAAGATCACAGTTTTGTCGAAAACGTGAACCGTGAATTGGTCGATGCACTGCGCATCGATACCGATGACGGAGACGAAGCGAGACACTATCTCAAACGTCTTTTAAAAGACTATGTGGCGGAGACCGAAAGTGAAAAGGCACAGATCCTATTAGACAACTTCCGTGTCGAAATCCGTAATTTCTGGCTTGTCCGCCCGAAAAATTTAACCAAACTGCCACTTAATCCGGATAAAGGGGACTAATTACTATGAGAGAATTTTTAACGATTGAACGTATCGACCCCTCGAAACGTCTTGTTTTACAACGTTTAAAAGATTTTAGCGAGATTTATGAGCCGATGGGTGCAAGTGATGCGACATCGCAGAGTGACCGTTGTATCCAATGCGGCGATCCGTTTTGTCTTAATAAATGCCCGTTGCACAACTACATTCCTCAATGGCTCAAAGCAGTTGCGGAAAAAGATTTGAAATTCGCGTTTAACCTTTCAAATGAACCTTCGCCGTTTCCGGAAGTGATGGGACGCGTTTGCCCGCACGATCGTTTATGTGAAGGGGATTGTACGTTAAATGACGGGCACGGAGCGATTACGATCGGTTCGGTAGAAACGTTTATCAACGAAGAGGGATTCCGCCAAGGATTGAAACCGTATTTTCCGGGAATCACAACCGACAAGAAAGTTGCGATCATCGGATCGGGCCCGGCAGGATTATCGGCAGCAACCTATTTGCTCCGTTCGGGCATTGCGGTGACAATGTACGAACGCAGTGATCGTGCCGGTGGATTGTTGACGTACGGTATTCCGAACTTTAAACTTGACAAAAAAATCGTCGAGCGCCGCGTCTCTTTGTTGGTCGAAGCGGGATTGGAACTTGTATTGAACTGCGAAGTGGGCAAAGATATAGAATTTGACGCCATAGCAAGCAAACATGACGCCGTATTTATCGGTATCGGTTCGACAAAAGCCAAAGCTGCAAAAATCGCCGGAGAAAATGCTTCCAACGTTTATACTTCGATGGAGTATTTAACGGCTATCCAACGCAAAAATTTCGGTTTGGCATACGATAAAAAATTTGATTTTAAAGATCTTGAAGTCGTTGTGATCGGGGGCGGTGATACGGCTATGGACTGTGTCCGTACCGCGCGTCGTGAAGGGGCTAAAAACGTTACGTGTCTGTATCGTCGTGACGCACATAATATGCCTGGCTCGGTCAAAGAGTACAAAAATGCGATCGAAGAAGGGGTCGAGTTTGTTTTCCACGCTTCTCCGAAAGAAGTTATCCTCGGAGACGGCGGAAAAGCGGTCGGAATTCATATGGCTAAAACCGTTCTCGGCGCGAAAGACGAGTCTGGCCGTCAAAAAATGGAAGAGGTCAAAGGCGGCGATTTTAACGTCAATGCCGACGTTATTATTATGGCGCTTGGATTTGATCCGGTGGTGCCTCCATTTTTGGCTGAAAACGGAATTTCGGTCAATAGCTGGGGTGGAATCGTCCTCAACGACAAGCACGAAACAAGTACTCCGGGAATCTATGCAGGCGGCGATTGCTACCGCGGAGCCGATTTGGTTGTCACGGCAGCATATGACGGACGTGAAGCTGCCCGTTCGATTGTAAAATCGTTATTGGGGTAATGAAACCTTTTATTGACGCGGCAATGGCCGCATGTCAGGAGATACAAACTCTTGTACTCCACAACGACGTCTCTTTATTTACTGCACATACTTCAGGATTCGGCGGAGATATCAGCCGCGGCGTTGATTTACAAGCCGAATCGATCTGTCATCGTCACCTTTCACCGTTTGGATCCGTTTTTTCCGAAGAGAGCGGATGGATGGGTGAAAAATCTTCTATCACTATCGTTTTAGACCCGATTGACGGAAGCGATAATTTTATTTCCGCTTTTCCGTATTACGGTGTTTCCCTCTGTCGTCTCCAGAATGGGACGGCTACCGATGCTATTGTATGCAATCTGGTCAATGGCGATGTATTCGTCCGCACGCCGGACGAATATTATAAATGTACTCTCAAAACCCTATACGTCAAACTGCCTGTGTTAGTGAATCCGTTTGCAAAAATAGGGTTATTCGAAAAAGCGGCGGAACATCCCGCATTGATTAAAATATTGATGGAAAATAAGCTCAAATTCCGTTCTCCCGGAGCGCTGGCACTCTCGTTAGCGTATGCCCCTTATGTAAAATATATGCTATTTTTGGGTACAATGCGGCCATACGATATCCAAGCCGGACTCTATTTGAGTCAACATTTGCATTTTATTCAGGATGAACGATATATCCTGATCAGCGCGGATAAAGAGGTATTTGAACAGATACGTTCGATTGTAGAAAAGGAGTATTTTTGAGTCTATTTAATCTATTCGGTGACTCCGAAAAAAAGAAACAGCCCACTAAGAGTGAAGCGCCGTCTCACTGGGTAAAATGCCCCTCATGCCAATCATTGATGTATTATAAAGAGATCGAGAAACAAAACCATGTATGCCCGAAATGCGGTTTTCACCTTCGTATCGGGGTAAAAGAACGTTTGGCCCTGATCGCGGACGAGGGAAGTTTCGTAGAGTTTGACGGCAATTTACGACCGACCGATCCGATTAATTTTGTCGATAAAAAAAGTTATGCCGCACGGGTTGAAGAGGGGTACGCCAAAAACGGGACTTACTCTTCAGTCGTAAGCGGTGAGTGTACGATTAACAGCATTCCGGCGCAATTGGTCGTTTTTGATTTTAACTTCATGGGCGGATCATTGGGCTCTGTCGAAGGGGAAAAAATCGTACGTGCCGTTAACCGTGCTATCGAAAAACGGATGGGACTGATTATTGTCAGTGCAAGCGGAGGAGCACGGATGCAGGAGAGTACCTTTTCTCTCATGCAAATGTCTAAAACCTCGGCGGCGTTGGCAAAACTTGCCGAGGCAAAACTCCCTTATATCTCTTTGCTTACCGATCCGACGATGGGAGGGGTAAGTGCATCGTTTGCAACATTGGGTGATATTATTATTGCCGAGCCCGGCGCTTTAGTCGGTTTCGCCGGTCAGCGGGTTATCAAACAAACGATCGGAAGCGATCTGCCTGAAGGATTTCAACGAGCTGAATTCCTTCTCGAAAAAGGCTCAATCGATATGATCGTAAGCCGTAATGAACTTAAAGAGACCCTGAGCGATATGCTCAAACTACTTCTCCCTTAATGCGCCTCTACGCCCTTTGTGATACGGACACTCTTGCCAAACACGGTGTCGGATATGAAGAGTTTGTTCAGCGTGCCAAGAAATTTGGTGCGGAAGTGTTGCAATATCGCAATAAAAAAGGGGATGTTGCGGCGATAAAAGCTGATCTAATAGCGCTTCGTCGACTTTGGGACGGTTATCTGATCGTTAACGATCAGTATGAATTGGCCTCTTTTTGCGATGGAGTTCACATCGGTCAAGAAGATTTAACCGCGATTGACCTCGATCCGGTCCGTGCGGTCAAAATTTTAAAAATGGCAATCGGAGACGATAAAATCATCGGCCTTTCCACCCACAGCCAAAAAGAGATTGAAATTGCCAATGCCTTGGATATCAACTATATCGGTTTGGGAGCGTACCGCTCTACCGCGACAAAATCGGATGCAAAGGTTCTTGGTGAAAAACTAGATGCTATAGCTGCCTTTTCGCGACATCCGGTTGCAGCAATCGGCGGGGTAAAATTGGATGATCAATTCAGACATGTCACCTATTGGGTTATCGGATCAGGATTATTGTGAATATTTCAATCATATCAATAGCTAAAAAAGAGCGTTCCCTTTACGATCCTCTTTATCAAGAGCAGATTAAAATGATCTCCCGATTTGCTAAACTTGAAGATATCGAGCTTTTTCCTAAAGAGGTGGCTAAAGCGCATCAAATCAGTTCCGAAGCATCTCAAATTGCATATTCAAGACTTTTATCACCGATGTTGGGTAAAAACTATTCAATTGCGTTGCATCCTGACGGGAAAAAGATGGATAGTTTTGCATTTAGTAAGCTTATAAGTGATAAAATTTCATTGCAATTTTTCATAGGCGGTGCATACGGCTTTGAAAAGAGCTTTGTAGACCAATGTGATGCGGCGATTAGTCTTTCGGATATGACTATGAGTCACAAAATTGCAAAAGCGGTACTACTAGAGCAGATTTACCGTGCCTATTCATTGTTGGCAAACCATCCGTATCACAAATGAGGAGCATTGATGAGAGATCATGAGTTGCAGTATTTTGAAGAAATACTGCTAACACGTAAGGCGCAGATTATTAAAAATATCACAGGCGTCGAAAGTGAAATGAAGCAGTTACGCGAGCTCGAGCTCAACGATGAAGGTGATCATGCGTCCGTCAGCAATGACAACATGGTAGAAAATGCGATCGGCGCTCAGCAGGTACAGGAACTTCAAGAGATTGAAGCGGCATTGTTCAAAATCAAGAATAAGCAGTACGGTGTTTGTGAAATGTGCGAGGATGAAATCGGGTTTCAACGTTTAAAAGTTAAACCACATGCGAAATACTGTATTGTATGTCGTCCGATTGTCGAAAAAAATAAACACTAAAGAGGAGAGAAAATGCAACTAAAACGTTATACCATCGCGTCGTTGATCTTGATGGTACTTGTCGGTGCGGCAGTGTACAGTATCGATAACGAATCGATTTCATTCGAATTGTTAGGGATGCATTTTCCGAATCTTCCGGTCGCTTTTTGGGTAGTTGTACCGCTTATCATCATGTATCTGGCCAGTGTACTTCACATGGGAGTCTATGCGCTTGTCGGCAATTTTAAACTTCGACGTTTAAATAAAGATCACGAAAAAATGATGGACGCTCTGCGTGACTCTCTTTTGGGTATACATGATCGAAACTATGTCTATAAAAGCGATGCGTATAAACTCATGGGCAAATTGGTCGATAACGCATTGATTCTCCCGTATGAAACGCTCCGTTCTATCGGAAACGAAAAAATCGACGAAGCATTGGAACTCATGCGCGACGTTAAAGCGAATAAAAAAGTCGATATTAAAAAGTTTCATCTCCCTTCCACGACATCGATTGCGATTCAAAACAATCTGAACCGTTTGGAACGAGGAGAAATCGATGCGGACGGCGTATTGTCACGTCCGGACAGCTACGGCGAAATCGTCTGTGCAAAAGCATTCGAATCATATGTTAAAACGGCTTCGGTCGGTTCGATAATGAAATTTAAGCATCTCTTTTCGACAACATCACTTTTTGATTTTATCCAGCGCATCAACAATGATATCAACGGGATTCAAATGGGCAATGAAGAGATCGTCGCATTGGTGGAATCGTTGAAGCTGAATGCGGATGATTATATTGCAATGTCGATACATCTTTCAAAACATATGGTTCCCGAACAACGAATTCGTTTGTTCGAACTCTTGAGTGAAAAATGTGATGAGGCTATGGAAGGGTATCTTTTCACTCTATACGATTTGCAAATGAACGATACGGCCAATGAAATATTGAACAATACGGCATCCGATGAATTTCAAATTTTTAAAGCGTATCGAGATCTTAAACGTTCCAATAAACATTACGATATCGCTATTTTTTTACGCCGCAGCTAATATTTTTTGAACGCTATTGGAGTAAAATCCCTATAGCTACGCATGCCGCTATGGCACTGAAGCTTCGCCCTAAAGGGCGAGAATAATCGTCTTACAGGTACACAATGACTCCCAAATTAGATTTTTCTTTACCCGTTTATGCTCTAGCCCCCTTAGCCGGTTATACCGACTTGCCGTTTCGAAATGTCGTCAAAAAGTTCGGTGCCGATTTGACGGTCAGCGAAATGCTCAGTTCCAATGCACTCGCTTACGGATCGGCCAAAACGCTCAAAATGCTTGAACGAAGTCCGAATGAAAATCCCTACTCGGTACAGATTGCGGGTGCCGAAGATGAGATAGTCCGCCGTGCGGTCGAAGTGCTCAACGGTGTAGATGACATCGATATTATCGATCTCAATTGCGGCTGTCCGGTTCCGAAAATTGTATGTCACGGTTCAGGCAGCGCGTTGCTCAACGATTTGCCCCGTATGGCACGTATCATCGAAACGATTAAAAAGACCTCGAACAAGTCGACGCTCAGTGTCAAGATTCGCTTGGGGTTTGAGAGTAAAAATCATATCGAGATTGCCAAACTGGTCGAATCGTGCGGAGCCGATTTCCTGGCTGTCCACGGGCGTACCCGTGCAGGCAAATTCAAAGCTCCCGTCGATTACGATGCAATCGGAGAGATCAAAGAGGCGATTTCGATTCCCGTCATTGCCAACGGCGATATCGATTCGTTTGAGAAAGCGCAATGGGTGTTGAACCACACCAAAGCTGACGGCGTTATGATCGGAAGGGGTGCCGTAGGCGCTCCATGGATTTTTCATCAGCTTAAAACAGGGAGCAACAGTGTCGATCCGTTGATCAAACATGCTATTATCATGGAACATCTCGATAGCATGATCCATTTTTACGGACAACGGGGAGTGGTGATGTTTCGTAAACATGTCCATACCTATTCGAAAGGGTATGAAGGGGCTTCGGCAATGCGTGACGAAGTGAACCGTATCGATGATCCTGTCCATTTTAGAGAGGTTGTTGACCGATTCTTTCTCGAACATCGGCAGATATCCGAAGGATTCAAAGCTTCGGATATGAGCTGTGATTACTGACATAATAAAAGGGTGAAGGATGAGCGAACGTTTTAACAATGCTGCCGAGCATTGGGACAAGGGAGACTTGCGCCAAAATATAGCACATGCCGTTTTTCAAACTATTTCAAATCGGATTTCGCTATTAAGTACGATGGAAATTATGGACTTCGGTGCAGGGACGGGATTGCTGAGTTTTAAAATCGCACAGATGGTCAAAGAGGTTGTGGGTGTCGATCTTTCCGAAAAAATGTTGGAACAGCTTGACAACAAAAATTCGGACGCATTGCGCGTCGAAGCTCTATGTCATGATATTTGCGAAATTCCTTTGGAGAAAAAATTTAACGGAATCGTCAGTTCCATGGCGATGCATCATGTCGAAGATACGGCGGCGTTATTCGAAGCCTTTCACCTCCATCTAAAACGTGACGGCTTTGTTGCCATTGCCGATCTCGAAGCGGAAGACGGAAGTTTTCATTCTCACGGAAATGAGGGCGTGTTTCATTTCGGATTTGAGCGTGACGCTTTGCGCCGAACGATTGAGAAAGCCGGTTTTGAACATGTCCGTTTTCACCACGCTTATACCGTAGAGAAAGAGACTCAGAATTATCCTATTTTTCTGGTAACCGCTATTAAAAAATCTTAATCTCGCACACCTTATGCATACTTTCGGATAATCTATTCCAAAGGAGTCTCCGATGGTCAGTCGCGCAAAAATCAAAGAACTTATGAACGAGAGCGCTTGCTCTCACAGTAAAGACAAAAAGCCAGGGGAAGGGTGTGATAAGCCAAAACCGGGTCTCGCGACAGGAGGATGTGCGTTTGACGGTGCACAGATTTCTCTTTTCCCGTATGCGGATGCCGTCCATTTGGTTCACGGGCCGCAAACCTGTCTCGGTGCATCGTGGGAGACACGTGAGACAAAAACGTCATACAATGGACGCGATCATACACAAATGGGATTTACGACGGGAATTACCACCAATGACGTCATCTTCGGCGGTGACAAACGGCTTGCCGATTCGATCGATTTTGTCATGGAACAGTACAAACCAGAAGCAATCTTCGTTTATTCGACCTGTGTTACGGCATTGGTGGGCGATGACATCG
>NZ_CALDDG010000097.1 GCF_937936435.1 uncultured Sulfuricurvum sp.
GAAGATGTTGCTTGATTAGAAACAAAAGTATCTTCGCCCACAGAGGTAATGTGGGTCATTTCGATCATATAACCGTTTTGAGACGGCTCGGAACACATGAAAAAATTATGAACTTCCAAGGTACAAGAAAACGTGCGGCCGTTTCCATGAACGATCGCTGTACGGGCATCCGAATCGGCATGAAGCAAGAAATTGATCCAGCTGAAGCTTTTAAAGTTGTGGATATAGCCTGGTTCTTTGGCAAAGAGATCGGCAGCATCTTGACAGACTCCCAATAAATCTTCCAAAGAAGCGTAATTGAGTAGTTTTAGCCCTTCATCGTCGATACCGATAAATTCGTGTTTGTGGTTATAAAATAGCACGCATCTCTCCCTATTGTTCTTGTTCTAGCATTTTTCGGTATAACTCGGCAGTCTCTTCAATATTTTTGCGTGATGCCGGTTTGCGAGCCGCGATATACCCTTTGAGTTTACCGGTTTCATCATACGAAGGGGAAACCTCGGTATCGACCCAGTAATAGCGGCCGTCTTTGCGTAGGTTCTTTACCAACCCATGCCAAAGAGTTCCTGATTGTATGGTCTTCCACATCTGAGCGAATGCCGTTTTGGGCATATCGGGATGACGAATGATATTATGCGGTTCGCCGATGAGCTCATCAATGCTGTAGCCTGAAATTTCACAAAATTTTCGATTGGCAAACGTAATATTGCCTTTTAAGTCCGTTTCGCTGACAATGGCACGTCCATCGAAGAAATATTCTTCATCAATCGGATTAGGTTTTTCCATGCATTCGACCCCTTAGCTAAAAAACTGCTGAAAACGTAATCTGTGGAATATGGCATAAACTCCATAAAAGATTACTTAGAAAGGTTTTCACGGTAAAAATTTTGGATATTTTTAGCGTCTTTTGACCCGATTAGTTCACAAAGGGTCTGAAAGTCACTGTTTTCTATGGCCTCGAATGTACCGAAATAGTCGATCAGTTTTCGTATTTTGGCGTGGCTGATTCCATGGACGGATAAAAGGTGAGAGTGCTGATCCGATTTAAGTTTTGTTTTTTTGTGGAAAGTAATCGCGCTTCTATGCGCTTCGTCTCGCAGCATTTGAAGAAATTGCAACCGTTTGTCCGAACTTTCCAGCCGAAGCAGATGATTTTCGGTATGGATGATGTCATGTGCCGAGCCTTTGGCCCGATGCGCTTTCGCGTCGATTTTTTCTTTGCTGATGGCAATTACATCGAGATGGATGCCGTTGGAATGAAGTAGATCGATTGCAAGCGAACGTAAAGTCTCTCCTCCGTCCAGTACCCAAAGATCCGGGGGAGGATTCTCTCGGAAGCCTTCGATTCTCCGTGTCAGCATTTCACGCATTTGTCCGTATTCGTCGTGAGTATGCAGATGGAAAGAACGGTATCCTTTTTTATCGAAAGACTCTTTTTCATAGACGATCATGGCTCCGACGGTAGCTGTGCCTCCGTGATGAGAATTGTCAAAAACTTCGATACGTTCAGGGAATGTTTCGAGCCCGCACAGCTCCTGAATCGAGAGAAGCAGTGAGCCATTACCCGGCTGAGGCGATCGGAGCAGTTCATCGGCGTTGTTAAGTGCTAAATCGATGAGTTCTTTTTTCTTACCGCGTAAAGGTGCCTCCAAAGAAGCTTTTTTACCAAAGAGACTGCTGAGATGTTCTTTGACCCATTCTTGGGATTCAAACGTATGGGCCACCAGAATAGGGGCGATAATCGGAGGACGCTCGTTTCCGTAAAACCCGATAATTGTCCGTTCATATGCTTCGTCGAGGGAAAAATAAGGGGTGATAGTGATAAAGTCGTGCGTCGCAGAGGCCACTTTCCCCTCCCGAATAAACAGACGGAGAATGCAGCCTCGCGTCGCATTGAGTGCGATGGCAAAAAGGTCATAATCATCCGTCGAAGCGAGATCAATCTGGGATGAGATTTCGCTTTTTCCGATCCTTTCGATTCGATCTCTTAGAACTAGAGCCTCTTCAAACCGTTCCGCTTCGGCATAGAACCCCATTTTACGCTCAAGCTCTTTGATCAGTTTGCGTTTGTTTTTGATCCACTCTATCCCTTGGGTGACCATTTGCATATACAGCTCTCTCGGGACGGGAAGTTCGCAGGGGCCGAGACATTGTTCCATTTGATAAAAAAGGCACCGTTTTTTCCCTTTCAGACAGCTTTTTTTCTGTACCAGTTTGAGAAGCTCGTAGAGAGAATCGAGAATATCGCGTGCCCCGACTGAAAAAGGGCCGAAATAGCGGATCGATTTTCCCTTGATGATTTTGCGGGTCAATTCAAAACGGGGATATGCATCATCCAAGTCGACGTACAGATAGGGATAAGTTTTATCGTCGCGCAGTAGAATATTGTATTTCGGTTTCAACTGTTTGATAAGAGAGTTTTCCAAAATTAACGCGTCATGCTCGTTCTCGACGATGATATAGTGCAAAGAAACCGTTTCGGAGAGCATTTTTTGGATTCGTAAAGATAGGGTAGATTTAGGACTTAAAACCGGAGTAAGGTTAAAATAGCTTTTAACCCGTTTGGAGAGATTTTTGGCTTTGCCGATATAAAGAATTCTCCCTTTGTCGTCAAGGTACTGGTAAATACCCGCTTCGTGAGGTAAAGAGCGAATTTGATCGATCATCGGTAGGCACTTAATGAATAATTTATTGAAGCTATTATACCATCTGAGACTGAAGAGAATAAAGGGATGACATGGGAATAAGATTAACGGCTCTCATCAGCGCGGTGGCAGCAATGCTGCTGCTTGGCGGATGCGGGTATAAAGCGCCGCCGTATTACGAAAAACAGCCTACGCAAGAGGGTACGTCTGTTGCGTTATGATGTCGTGATTATCGGTTCCGGAGTTGCAGGTTTGTACGCTGCGATCGCTCTGCCCAAAACGTTAAAAGTCTTAATCATTAACAAATCCAATCCGTGGGAATGTAATACGTATTATGCTCAGGGTGGTGTTACGACGGCATATAACGACGACGATATCGAACTGCATGTCCGCGATACGCTCGATGCAGGAGCGGGAATGTGCAATGCTGAAGCCGTTCGAATGATGAGCGAACATTCTCAAGAGGTGATTCGTGATCTGATAAATCGGGGATTCGCATTCGATAAAGACGAAGAAGGAAACCTGCTTTACACGAAAGAGGCCGCGCATTCTCGAAGCCGTATCTTGCACGCCGGAGGGGATGCGACGGGACGTTATCTCCATTTTTTCCTGCTAAACCAAAATCCGCATCCGATGCTTAGTAATACGACCGTCGTCGATTTGCTTATTCGGAACAATCAGTGTTGCGGCGTGGAAGTAGTGAGTGAAGGTAGCCGTCGTATTATATTGTCCGATAACGTGATTATCGCGAGCGGAGGAGTGGGATCGCTGTACGAATACCATACCAATGCTTCGACGATCAGCGGGGATATTCACGGCATTTGTATCGAAAAAGGGATCGCGCTCGAATCGATGGAGATGATGCAGTTTCATCCGACCGTCTTCGTAGCCAACAATTGGGCACGAAAACAGCTCCTTTCCGAAGCGCTCAGAGGAGAAGGGGCACAAGTTGTTGATGAGAACGGATATAGGTTTTTATTCGAATACGATCCGCGCGGTGAATTAGCGCCGAGGGATATCGTCAGCCGGGCGATTTTCGATTACAAAAAACGGAGCGGTAAACAGGTATTTCTCTCTTGCGAACAGTTTGAATCGGAATACTTTAAAGAGCGTTTTCCGAATATTTACAAGGCATTAAACGATTTGGGATTCCATCTTCCCAAAGATCGCGTCCCGATATCGCCGGCATTTCATTACGCCGTCGGCGGGATTAAAAGCGATATCAATGGGAACGTTCCCGGAATCAAAGGGCTTTACACCGTGGGGGAAGCTGCATCGACGGGGGTACACGGAGCCAACCGGTTGGCGAGCAATTCCTTGCTTGAGGGGCTTGTTTTCGCACGAAAAGCGGCTCATTCGATTATCGAAAACTCTGTAAACAGCTGTAACACACGTTTTGAAATCGGTACGGAAGCGCTTGAAATGCCGGGCGATAAAGAAAAAAAAGACTTTCTGCGTCGTATAATGTGGGAGAATGTGTCTATCGTGCGCACTCCGAAAGGATTACAGCGTGCCCGAGAGGCCATTGAAGAGATGCTTAATCAGAAGATCGGCAGGTTACTGCGTCTTCGATTATTAAGTGCCAGATGTATCGTTGAATCGGCACAAAAACGGTCAAAATCGATAGGGGTACATTATATGACACAAGGAGTTAGTGAATGACAGTAGAAGTTGCAGAACATGCAGCGATAAATTTTGTGGGCAGTCCGTTTGGATGGCTGCTGCTTGCCATTTTTGTGGTAGGTTACTATTTTATTGCAACCGAAGAGAAATACCATATCGATAAAGCGAAGCCGGCTCTTTTTACAGGGACGTTCATGTTCGTCCTTATCGGTCTTTATTATGCCATTGAAGGGGCAAGTTTTACTCCGTTTGAACACGAAGTGGATCATCTGATTTTGGAAATCTCTGAGATTTTCTTCTTCTTATTCGTCGCGATGACCTATATCGAAGCGTTGATCGAACGCGGGGTTTTCAGTGCATTGCGGGCAAAACTGATTGCGAAAGGATACAGTTATCGGGAACTTTTTTGGATTACCGGTTTATTGGCATTCTTTATCTCCCCTGTGGCTGACAATCTGACGACGGCATTGATTTTATCGACGGTTTTGCTAACCATCGATAATAAGAATAAAGCTTTTTTGGTACCGAGTGCCATTAACGTCGTTGTCGCGGCAAATGCCGGAGGGGCGTGGAGTCCGTTCGGAGATATTACGACATTGATGGTATGGGCGGCCGAAAAAGGTGCGTTTAGCGAATTTTTATATCTTTTCCCTGCATCATTTATCGGATGGGGGATTACGGCGTTCCTTTTAAGCCGATATGTGCCGGATTTGGATCCGTTAAAAGACGGCGATCCGGAAGCGGCGGCTAAAATCGAGATACTCAAAGGGGGAAAAGTTATCATTGCATTCGGTGCGTTGACGATTGCCCTGGCGGTTTTGGGAAAACAGCTTATTCACTTGCCTCCGATGTGGGGAATGCTGTTCGGTTTGGCTATTTTGCAGCTTTATATGTATTTTCTCAAGAAACGGCATAACGTTGATGTCAGTATCTTTGAAGCGATGAGTAAAATCGAGAATAATACGCTTCTTTTCTTTTTCGGTATTTTGGCGGCGGTAGGGGCACTTCACTTTACCGGCTTTTTGGAATATGCGGCAAAACTCTATACGATGTTCAGTCCGACAGTCGTGAATATCGGAGTAGGATTCCTTTCTGCCGTGGTGGATAACGTTCCGGTTATGTCGGCGGTGCTTAAAGCCAGCCCGGCGATTGATCAGGCACAATGGATGTTGGTGACGATGACCGCCGGTATCGGAGGATCGCTCATCAGTTTCGGAAGTGCGGCAGGTGTCGGTGTTATGGGAAAAATGCATGGAATCTATACGTTTTCTTCCCATATGAAACTGGGCTGGACGGTTTTGGTCGGATACGTTGTATCGATCGGAATCTGGTATTTGCAGTTCATCGTTCTGGGCATTTATTAAGTCATATTCAAAATTAAACTACAATAGGGTACCCTTTCATTAACGCAAAGGGTACCCACTCCCTCCCGATTATCTCCAACTAAAGGCTCTCCTTTGAAAGATGTCAATATTATCGTTCTTGATTTCGGTTCACAATATACGCAGTTGATCGCACGCCGTCTCCGTGAAGACAAGGTGTATTGCGAAGTACTTCCCTACCACACTAAAATCGATGTGATTAAGGCTAAAAACCCAAAAGGGATTATTCTCAGCGGCGGCCCTTCTTCCGTTTATAATAAAGATGCGTACGAAGTCGATCAAGGGGTTTACTCGATGGGTATTCCCGTACTCGGTATTTGTTACGGAATGCAGCGTATCGCGGTCGATTTCGGCGGATCGGTGATCCGAAGCGATCATCACGAATACGGAAAAGCGGAACTTACGATCGATATGACGCAGCACTCGATTCTCTTTGAAGGGTGCGAAGACGAACGGATCGTATGGATGAGCCACTCGGACAAAGTTGATGTATTGCCGGAGGGATTCGTTCCGATCGCGTATTCGCCGAACTCTCCGTATGCGGCAATCGCTAATGAAGAAAAAATGGTTTATGCGATGCAGTACCATCCTGAAGTCAATCACTCTGAAGAGGGGTATTTGATGCTTCGCAATTTTGCCCGCAAAATCTGCGGCATCACCGAAAAATGGGATATGGGACATTTCTTGAAAGAGCAGATCGCCAAAATCCGCGCCCAGGTAGGTGAGGGGAAAGTGCTGTGCGCTCTTAGCGGCGGAGTCGATTCTTCGGTTGTTGCGGCGTTGTTGTATGAAGCGATCGGAGATCAATTGATCCCTGTATTCGTTGATAACGGGCTTCTCAGAAAAGGGGAACGCGAGTCTGTCGAAAATATCTTTAAAGTCCATTTGAAAGTGCCTTTGATCGTTGCGGACGCTTCGTCGATTTTCCTCGGTAAATTGGCAGGGGTTACCGATCCTGAAACCAAACGCAAAATCATCGGACATACCTTTATCGAAGTATTTGAAGCGGAAGCTAAAAAGCATGACGGGATCAAATTCCTCGCACAGGGGACATTGTACCCTGACGTTATTGAATCGGTTTCAGTAAACGGTCCTTCCGTTACGATTAAATCACACCATAACGTCGGCGGACTGCCGGATTGGATGGATTTCGAATTGATCGAACCTCTTCGCGATCTTTTTAAAGACGAGGTACGTAAACTCGGGCTTGAACTGGGCTTGCCGGATTCACTCGTTAATCGTCATCCGTTCCCCGGGCCGGGATTGGGAATCCGCATCATGGGCGAAGTCAACAAACCGGATCTCGATTTGCTTCGAGAAGCGGATGCTATTTTGCTTGATGAGCTCAAAGCAAGCGGATATTACGCCAAAACGTGGCAGGCATTTGCCGTACTTCTTAACGTGAAATCGGTTGGTGTTATGGGTGACAACCGTACCTATGACAATACGGTCTGTGTCCGTGTCGTCGAAGCGGTGGACGGTATGACGGCGACATTTGCTCACCTGCCACATACATTGTTAGAGCGTATCAGCCGCCGTATTATCAACGAAGTAGACGGTATCAACCGGGTTGTTTACGATATCAGCTCCAAACCGCCGGCAACGATCGAGTGGGAATAAGGCGCATCCCTTGCGCCCGATCTATCTTATTTCTAAAACTCCTTATCCGGGAGTTATCCATATCCCCATTCTTTCCATCACTTTTTTGACACCGTCTATTGATTTTTCCGAATATGAAGGGATCATCGTTACCTCAAAGCAAGGGATTAGCGCACTGCAAAATTATACGCCGGAGTGGGAACGGCTGCAATGTATTGCCGTTTCGGAACCGACAGCACGCTTTGCCAAGGAGTCCGGAGCGATTCATGTCGAGACGGCTGAAGGGTACGGCGAATCAATTCCAAAGGTATTGAGCGCAAAACAACGCAACGGAAAATGGCTTTATCTCCGTCCTGAAGTTGTTGCATCTTCATGGGTCGAACATGCCAGATTAAAAGGTTTTAGGATAGATGAAGCGGTTGTCTATGCGACGCATTGCAATGAGAATGCGTTTATGGATACCATCGAGCCTGACGGGGTTCTTATTTTTACATCCCCTTCAAGTATTCGGTGTTTTATGGAAAAATATACGTTTCAACCGACCCATTCGGTTATCGTTATCGGTAAAACGACGCAAAGCGCTTTACCGGAGAGCATTGAGTCGTATGTAAGCCCGGATACAAGCGTCGCTTCTGCAGTGAAATCGGCCTGTAAAATCGTACAAGAGTCTAAAAATTCATCACCCTTTTAAGCTTTTAGGGTTATAATTGTTAACTCTGGGTGAAGCGATTAATCGCATTTTGAGGGTTCTACATATACAACTAGTCACAGCCGTAGTCGCCTTTGGGTGTCGGTGGTTTCGCTTGAGCGTGTTTTACGTGAGAAATCGCCGCCGGAAAAGGCGCTCGAGTGGCTTTATTCGGCTTTGAGAACCAAAGCTACTGCGAAACGCCCGCCCGGGCCTTTTTGTTTTATTTGAACCTCAAAGAGAGATTGAAATAAGATAATAAAACTCTGATGAAAATAAGGTGGAATATGCGAGTAATGGTAATTGGCAGCGGCGGACGGGAGTTTGCAATCGGAAGAGTTTTAAAAAAAGATGCGGCTGTCACAAAACTTTTTTTCGCTCCTGGAAACGGTGCGACACCGATGCTCGGGGAAAACGTTTCGATTAAAGATTACAATGAATTGGCGCAATTTGCTCTCGACAATGCGATTGATCTAACTATTGTCGGACCGGAAGGACCACTGAGCGACGGTGTAGTAGATGTATTTAAAGCCAAAGGACTGGTTATTTTCGGCCCTACTAAGGCGGCGGCGCAGCTTGAAGGTTCAAAAGTATATATGAAAAACTTTTTAGCCAAATACAATATTCCTACGGCACGCTATATCGAAACCGATCATATCGGGGATGCCTTTAAATTTATCGAATCGCTGACTCCTCCGATTGTTGTCAAAGCGGATGGATTATGTGCGGGCAAAGGGGTTATCATAGCGATGAGCTATGAAGAGGCCAAAGTCGCCGTCTCCGAAATGCTCAGTGGGAAGTCATTCGGTGATGCGGGTAAACGGGTTGTCGTCGAAGAATTTTTGGACGGGTATGAGCTTTCGATGTTTGCTTTGTGTGACGGGAAAGATTTTATTCTCCTCCCTGCCGCACAAGATCATAAGCGTCTTTTGGATAATGATGAGGGTCCCAATACCGGCGGGATGGGGGCTTATGCACCGACACCTTTGGTCGATGATGTGATCTATGAGAAAGTGAAAGATCGAATCGTCCGACCGACCCTTAAAGGGATGCAAGAAGAGGGGGCGCCGTTTGAGGGGGTCCTTTTTATCGGTCTTATGATCGTTAACGGCGAGCCGATTACGTTGGAGTTCAATGTCCGTTTCGGTGATCCCGAGTGTGAGATTTTGATGCCGCTTCTCAAAACCCCTGCCAGCGAGCTTTTTTACAAAGCGGCTACCAAGCAGCTTGATACGTTGAACGTGGAGTTTTATAAACAGTATGCGGTCGGTGTCGTTATGGCAAGTAGGAACTACCCTTATGATAATTCCGAACCGGCAGAGATCATCGTCGATGAGATCCACCACGAAGAAATTGCTAAAAATACCCATATCGCGTATGCCGGCGTAAGCGCGGAAGAAGATAAACTTTATGCAAGCGGAGGACGTATTTTGGTATGTGTCGGTGTCGGGGATAGCATCAAAGAAGCTCGGGATCGTGCTTATATGCTGTGTGGGCAGGTCCATTATGCCGGTAAGAAACTTCGGACAGATATTGCATATCAGGCACTTCGGTAATGGATGAACAAATCGAATCGCTGATACAGCGCGAACATTTGGAGCTTGCAACGATTCGCCAAAGAGCGGCGGCGTTTGGTATTGACGAACTGCTTCTTTCCGTACTTATGGTGATTATTTTATGGGATTCGATGGGGAATGCCAAAACATTCGAAGATATGATTTTGCTAACCAATAGTTTCTTATTGGAATACATGAGTATCAAAATTATCTATCATACTTTTTTCACAATGCAATACGGTGCCAGCATCGGTAAAATCGTGATGAAAATCCGCATTATCGAACTTTCTACCCTCTCATATCCCAGCTTTTTATGTGCATTTAACCGCAGTGTGTTTCGGGTTGTCAGTGAGCTTTTATTTTATTTCGGATTTGTCTGGGCGATGTTGGACCCTTATCGACGGAGTTGGCACGACCGTACAGCCCGAACATTGGTGATAAATGCGTAAACTTTCTTGGATCAGTTTGATCGTATCCACCCTCTTGCTGGGCAATGACCGTGTTGAATTGTACGGAACGGCTGCGGATGCAAACGGCTCGCTCGCCCATGCCGACGGAGATCCGGTAATTTTGTATCAAGATCAGATATTGAGTGCGGATAAACTGACCTATGATAATAATACCAGTGTGATAGAAGCAACCGGATCGGTAAACGTATTTAAGGGGGGGCAATATCATGTTATCAGCGATTACTCCCGGGTCGATCTTCTCAATGATACCTATTTTGCGAAGCCTTATTATATGTTTGATCAGGTTTCAGAAGCGTGGATGAGTACTGAAGAAGCGCAGGGATGCAAAAACGAAATTGATTTATCCAGCGGTGCCGTTTCGGGATGTAATTCGGCCGATCCGTTATGGAAAATACGCTTTAGCAGCGCTGATTACGATACCGATGCCATGTGGGTTAATTTGTATAATGCCCGTTTGGAGATTGAAAACGTTCCGGTCTTTTATCTCCCGTATTTCGGTTATCCTACCGATCGAACACGCCGAAGCGGACTTTTGATCCCTTCTTTCGGGTTATCAAGCAAAGAGGGGTTTTATTATCAACAGCCGATCTATATCGCACCGCAAAACTGGTGGGATATGGAATTGCGTCCCCAAATCCGTACGTCTCGCGGAGCAGGGCTATATACCGATATCCGCTTTGTCGACACACCTTCTTCGGAAGGCTCTATTCAACTCGGGTATTTTAAAGAGCAAAACAATTACGCCCAAGAATATGATTTGGTCAATCGAGAACATTACGGATACGGGGTGAACTATCGCCATAGTGCACCGTTGCGCGAATGGTTTGACTCGAAACTCGAAGGGGAATCCGGGTTATATGTCGATGCCAAATGGATGAACGACGTGGATTATCTGAATTTGCAAAAAACGGATGAAACTCAGAATGTGACTGATAAACAAGTCTTTTCCCGTATCAATGGATATTACAGTAGTGAAGACAATTATCTGGGTGCCTACTTCAAATACTACCAATACCTCGACCAAGAAAATAATGCGAAAACGATCCAGACATTGCCGAGTCTTCATTACCACCGCTATCTTGAGAGTTTTTTAGATAATTATCTCCTGGCGAATGCAGATATTAGGGCAACTCATTTTTACCGTCCAGACGGTAAAAAAGCAGCTCAGGTCGATTTCAATGTCCCTTTGACGTTGCAGACATCGCTGTTCGATAACTATTTGGATGCCAGCTATACGGCGAATGCATCGGGACGGAGTATCGGATTTTACGGCGCGTCGAGCAACAGCGATAACAGTGTCTACAAACCGGGCTACTATGCCCAGCTCGATCATACGTTTGCCCTTTCGTCGACATTGGTTCGAAACTATGAGTCGCTGAGTCACGTCATTACCCCCTCGGTCAGTTATACCTCTGCGGGAACGCGGTATTATCGGGGATATTACAAAACGTATCGCGATGCATGCGTCGGCGGAGATTGCGAATTTTATACACTGGATGATCCGAATGACTCTTTATCGCTGGGGATCAACAACTATCTGATCGAAGACGGGCAACAGATACTTGCGGATCGTTTGTCCCAAAATTTTCGATATGATGATCAGCGAAGCTATTACGGTGAACTTCAAAACGAGCTGGAATGGGAAATCACGACCGCAATCTCTTACTATAATCAGACGGCTTTTAATCACGACCGTAACCGAATTACAAAAGAACAAAACACTCTGCGCTATAATGACGGGGTTGTGACGGCCGGTCTTACCCATTACTATACGGATGAACTTGTGTACGATACGGTGAAATTACGCAACATTCCGACCTATATCAGTTACTGGACGGCGGATGCGGCGTATCAGTACAATAGCCATTACCGATATTTCGGCTCTATCGCGTACGACTATCATGAAGCATTGTTAAAACGTGGAGAAATTGGATTTTTGTATTCGACACGATGTCTTGACTTCGGTCTTAAATATGTTAAAAACAGACGCCCTACACTGACGAATACAAATGTAAGCGATTCTATTGATGATTCGTATATTTTTATCACTATAATCCTCAAACCGATCGGCGGTTCGGATTTTAGTTATAAAATGACCAATTAGAGAGGATAGGTATGAAACTGGAAGCAAAAATAGGTCTTTTTGTCGTGATGGCGTTAGGTGCCTTACTGTTTTTGTCGACACAGGTAACCTCTTTGGGTAAATGGGGACGAGAAGGATATACGATTCAAGCTTATGTCGACGATGCTTCCGGTATTGAAAAGCACACCCATGTATTAATGAACGGTGTGACGATCGGTGATGTCGATGCTATTAGCATTGAAGGCAAAAGGGTTCGGCTGAGTCTCTTGATCGATCAAGAGGTAAAAATTCCGGATGACTCTTCGGTGATCGTAGCACAGGAATCGTTATTGGGAACCAAGGTACTTAACATCGTTGTCGGAGACTCTGTTTCATTGGTGAAGGCCGGAGGAGTCTTGTCCCAATCAAAACGTTATGCATCTTTTGATCAAACCAGCGATTCGGTCAATGCCGCGGCTAAAGAGTTAGAGATGCTGCTGCACGATCTGAGAGGAACATTGGATGAAGAACATCGCAAAGCGATTCAAGATGCCATCATCGCATTCCGCAATGTCGGCAGTAACCTAAACGGAGTCATCGTTGATAACCGCGACGATCTTCACGCCGCAATTGCCAATTTCAGAGCTATGAGTGCTGGATTTGCCACCACGGCTGATACGGTAAATAAAGATTTGCCTGAAATCATGGCGCGTATCAATTCTCTGAGTACCCGTATGGATAATATCAGCGGTGCCCTGGAGCATAAGCTTCCGCAAGCGGTTGACAAGTTTGCCAATATCGAAGACAACGTTACCGATATTTTGGCGGAAAACCGTTCATCGCTGAAGACGGCGTTGGAATCGGCAGGTTCGTTTTTCAAAAGCGGAGAAGAGGCTTTCGGCAAAGTGGATGCTATGTTGGGAACCTTTACGACCAGCGAACTGCAAGTAGCGATGCATTCGGATTACATGATGCGTGATCAATACAGCAAAATTTATTTGGGAGTCAACTATCTACCGAATCCTGAAACCTATTATATGTTTGACTTGATCAGCAAAGATGATTACTCCAAAGCGCAGCTTCCGCAAAAACACGAAAAAAGTGATACCCTGTATTCATTGCAATACGGGAAACGTTTCGATAATACATTGTTCCGCTTCGGGGCGATCGAATCGACGGGGGGGATCGGGGTCGATTACTTTATGAATCATGATCGATTGAAGTTCTCTGCCGAAGCATTTGATTTCAATTCGGTTAACGACGTCCGCGCGACACACGCTCACTTGAAAGCACAGGTACGATACCAAATGCTGAAACATCTCGAATTGTACGGCGGATGGGATGACTTCTTGAACCCTGCGACACAGAATGCGTATCTCGGACTAGGGATCCGTTTTATCGATAATGACTTGAAATACGTTATCGGCGGCGCTTCGACGATGAAACGATAGACAGAGTAATGAGACCGCAACGTTATTTATTTAAAGACCGTTCGGATGCGGCACAGCAACTCAGAGAGCTTCTTCCTTTGGATCGGATGAAGAGCGAGGCATGGAATTTGATCGCCGTCTCGTCAGGAGGGCTTGTCATTGCATCCTATCTCAATACCCGTTTAAAACTTCCGATCGATTTTATCTTTTCTGCCGGGATTACCGCACCGCAAAACAGTGAATGCGAACTGGCTAGGGTCAGCGAAACGGAAGAAATCGTCATCCATCAGGCGCTGGTAGATGCTTTTGATATTCAAGTCGATTATATTTACGGCGAAGCCAATCGAAAGCATGAAGAGAAAATTCTCAGTGCCATTTACCAATACCGTAAGGGGGAAAACTTTAAATCGATGAAAGGGAAGAATATCCTGCTCATCGATGAGGGAAGCGAAACAGGGCTGAAGCTGATGTGCGCTATTAAAACAGCGTTCGCTCAAAAAGCGAAGGCCGTTTATGTGGCCGCTCCGATTATGCCGACAACAGTTGTTGAAGCATTGGATCCGATGGTGGACGGCATCTTTTGCCTTCAGGAACTGGATGATTATATTGATACGGGATATTACTACCAGACATTCGATCCGGTAGATGAAGAAACGATAGAGACTATTTTGGAGAAAAGAGATGAAATACAACATCGAACTGCAGTTAAAGAATAAACAAGAATCGTATGCTTTCGGCCAAGTTGCCGCACAGGCGAACGGAGCCGCATGGCTCAAATGTGGAGATACCGTTATTTTAGCGACGGTCGTTATTGATGAGACCGATTTTGTAGATGAAGATTTTTTGCCTCTTACCGTTCAGTATATCGAAAAAAGCTATGCAGCCGGGAAGTTTCCGGGAGGATTCATTAAACGCGAAACCAAACCGAGCGATTTTGAAACCCTGACATCACGAATCGTAGACCGTTCGCTCCGTCCTCTTTTCCCGAAGGGATTTGCGAATCCGGTTCAAATCACCATTATGGTTTTAAGCGTTGATGATGAAGCGGATTTACAAGTGCTGGCATTGAATGCCGCTTCGGCAGCTCTTTATGTTTCCGATATCGATATTTTTAACTCGGTGAGTGCGGTTCGGATCGGAAAAATCGACGGTGAGATTGTTGTCAACCCTTCGCTTAGCCAATTAGAAAAAAGTACCCTTGATCTGTATTTGGCAGGTAGTAAAGAAGATATGCTGATGATCGAAATGCAAACACTCGGCAGCGATGAAATGGAGATAGTCGATATCGGAATGGTTGACCCTCTCATCGATCCGGGGATGGGGACATCCTCGATTCCCGTTCGACTTTCCAATGCGATGAACGAAGATGAACTGATCGAAGTTTTGGCCTTGGCACAAGTAGAATTGGCAAAAGCCAACAGTGCATATGAAAGCTCTTTTAAACCGTTTGCATCTGCCCCGTTCGATTTGCAATGCAAGATCAGCGAGACTGATGTCGACATGATCGAATATGTCCGTGCCAACCATACCGATGATTTGAAACGCGGTATCAACCAAATGGCAAAAACAGAGCGCTCCACCGCATTGCGGACAATTCGTAAAAATATTATGAAAGAGAAACCGGAATGGGACGAGCACGAGCTTAAAAAAGCGATCGAAGCGGTCAAACGCTCTATGGTACGTACCCAGATTCTAGATGAAAAAGTTCGTGCGGACGGTCGCGGGTTGAGAGAAGTTCGTCCAATCCATATCGAGACGAACGTTCTGCCAAGTGCCCATGCCTCGGCATTGTTTACGCGCGGACAGACTCAGGCACTCGTCGTTTTGACACTCGGGGGAGCCAAGGATGCTCAAATGTTCGAAAACCTCACCGACAGAGGAACGCAAAACGAGGCATTTATGGTCCATTATAACTTTCCGGGGTTCAGTGTCGGCGAACCTTCTCCGATAGGAGCACCGCGCCGTCGTGAACTCGGACACGGAAATTTGGCAAAGCGGGCGTTAGAAGGTGCCTGTGTCCGTAACGGGCAAACGATTCGATTGGTTTCAGAAATTCTCGAATCGAACGGTTCCTCATCGATGGCTACCGTATGCGGCGGGTATATGGCTTTACGTGCCGGGGATATTGAAATGGCCGATCCGATCGCAGGCGTAGCGATGGGGATGGTTTCTGAGGGAGAACGGCATGCGATCTTGACCGATATCATGGGATTGGAAGATCATGACGGCGATCTGGATTTCAAAGTAGCGGGTTCCAAAGAGGGGATTACGGCGATGCAAATGGATATCAAACTTGGCGGTATCCATTTAGACGTACTTAAAGAGGCGCTGTATCAGGCCAAAGAAGCACGTGCCCATATCATCGATATTATGATGAACAGTGAAGAGAATATCGAGTTGAATGAAGGGACGTTGCCGAGCACCGATCTTTTCCACATCGATCCGAGTTTCATCGGTGACATTATCGGTCAAGCGGGGAAAACGATTCGGGAAATCATCGAACGTTTTGATGTTACGATCGATATCGACAAGAAAAAAGGTTCCGTAAAACTGACCGGGAAAAACCGTGAAGGATTGCGTGGAGCACGCGATCATATCGAAGGGATCATCAGCGGTTCCACTCCGGTTGAAAAAGTCGAGTACAAAGTGGGAGACGTCGTCAAAGGAAAAGTGAAAAAAATCGTTGACTTCGGTGCATTTATCGAATTGCCCGGCGGAGTGGACGGACTGATCCATATTTCGAAACTTTCCGATTCCCATATCAGTAAAGTGAGCGATGTCCTAAAAGAAGGGGACGAACTGATGGTCGAGATCGTCGAATTCAAAGGGAACAAAATCGGTTTAGGCAGAGCTAAGTAATTTTTTAGCTCTGCCCCACTATAATTCCAGCCACAAAGTGATAAGTAGGGACACATATCCGAACGGACTTTGATATTAAACAGGAGAATAAAATGAAAAAAGTTCTTTTTCTTATGGTTGCTCTTGCTGCTGCTGCATTCGGTGCAGACGGTGATGTAGCAAACCAAACGCTTAAAGCGTACTCAATGATCGCTGCTGGTGTCGGTCTTGGTTTGGCTGCACTTGGTGGAGCAATCGGTATGGGTAGCACTGCTGCTGCAACTATCGCCGGTACTGCACGTAACCCAGGTCTTGGCGGTAAATTGATGACAACTATGTTCATCGCTCTTGCGATGATCGAAGCTCAAGTTATCTATACGCTTGTTATCGCTTTGATCGCTCTTTACGCTAACCCATATTTGGCTGCGTAAGTTCGAGTTTCCCTCTGTCAGCTTCGGCTGACACATTTTCTTCTTTTTTTTTGCGATCGTGGTGGAATTGGTAGACACGCTATCTTGAGGGGGTAGTGCCAGTAGGTGTGCGAGTTCAAATCTCGCCGATCGCACCATCTTTCTAAATGTTTTACTTCAAGACTATTTTCTCCGTAATTTATTTTCATTGTCAATCTTGATTGAATTGCTGTATAATCGCCCTAATCCATAAAGAGGTATTGTGATGGCACTGCATGAACTCATTAGAATAACAAATGATTTTTTAGACCTCACTGCCACACTCCGAACGGCGATAGAACGGATGGAAGAATCCGGTTCAAGTCATACCGTACTTATCGAAAATGCTACTCCTATCGCAATATTAACACTAAAAGAGATCATAAACCTTTACCATAATGGTATCGCCGATACGCAAAAGGCGATCGATTATGCAAGCTATCCGATTATCTCAATCCATGACGATCGTCCTTTGGATATGGCAGTTGAAATGATGATCGATTATGAAATCCGCAGAATCGTCCTCATTAACGGATCGGGAGACTATGTCGGTACATTAACTCAAAGCGACGTTTTACGTTATTATGAATCGCAGGGAAGAGTGGATCATGAGGTGATGGGCTGTCTCAACAAACGCAATACGGCGCTCAAAGTTCCTTACGATACAACGGTAAAAGGGGCGATTGAGCAGATGCAATCGGCCTATCGTGACGTCATGATTGTTATGCGAGACGACAATCCGATCGGCATTGTGACGGAAAAAGATATTTTAATGCTGGCACATCAAAAAGTATCGCTTGAGAACCACATAGCCGATTATATGCATTCGCCAATCGTAACCGCCGAATTAAATGAAAAAATTCATACGATTATCGAGCGTATGAAGTTTGGAAATTTTCACCATTTGTTGGTCCGAAACGGAGAAAAAAATCTCTATGTACTGAGTGAAAAAGATTTACTGCGCAACTATAATACGGCATTGGAAGTAAAGCTTGAAGCCAAACTGCGTGACGCCAAAGCGACCTATAATTTATTAGGACTGGCCTTTTGCGAGATTATCGATCTGGGAGACGACCAGATTATCAAATGGCTGAATGCCGAAGCGATGCTGACTTTCGGTGTTAAGATAGATGATTCAATGTCCAAAATGCTGGGAGATTCAGTTTGGGAAAAACTCATGCAGACGCTCCGCCGTCACGGTGGCGTAGAACGCGAACGGATCGATTTTGACGGGAAAGTCTATGAAGCGACACTTTTAGAAGCAGAAGTCAACGGTCAAAATATTCTCAAACTGTTTTTGAATGATGTAAGCGAATTGATCCGTTTAGGGGAAGAATTACGGAAAAGTTTGGAACATACGATTGAACTCGAACAGGAAAAGAGCCGTTTGTATCTTGAAGTCGCATCGGTGGTTATGCTTGCCTTAGACACGGAAGGAAATATTACTTTGATCAATCCGAAAGGGTGTGCTTTGCTGGGAGTGAGCAAAGAAGAGGCTCTCGGAAAAAATTGGTTTGACCATTTTGTAGACAAAGAACAGGTGGCGGAAACCAAAGCACTTTTTAACGCCGTTTTGTCGGGTGAAGAGTCTGTTGTCGAATATTTGGAAAATCAAGTCAGAACCAAAAGCGGAGAGAAACGGATCATCGCGTGGCATAACGCGATATTGAAAAATACGGAAGGAAAAATTATCGGTACATTCTCTTCGGGAGAGGACATTACAAAGATTCGGGAATCGGAACGGGAGATCCATTGGATGGCCCATTATGACAAATTGACTAAACTTCCGAACCGTTTATTACTCTCTGCACGGTTGGAGCATTCGATTGAGCGTTCGCGCAGAGAGCATAAAAAATTGGGTGTTTTGTATATCGATATCGACCATTTCAAAGACATTAACGAATCGTTCGGATATGAAACGGGAGATTTGGTAATCGCCCGTATCGCTATGAGGCTGGAGGGGATCATTCGTCAGGAAGATACGATCGGACGTGTCGGAGGAGATGAATTTATCGTTGTGCTTGAAGCTCTGGAAGATATTACCGAGTGTGAGCGGATTCTAAAAGAGATTATGCGTGTGTTCGGAGAGAAAGTCGAGACGTCGCAAAGCGATTTTCAACTCACGGGAAGTATCGGAATCGCCATATACCCCGATGACGGCGATGATGGGGAGACATTGCTGAAAAATGCCGATATCGCATTGCGCCAAGCGAAAGAGACCGGGCATAACAACTATTGCTATTTTACACAAGAGATGAGTGTCCAGCTGTTTGAACGGGTATTGATGGAGCGGGAATTGCGCCGTGCGGTTGATGAGAAGGAGTTTGTCGTCTATTATCAACCTCAAGTTGATCTTCATACGGGTGCCATAATCGGGGCGGAAGCGTTGGTGCGATGGAAGCATCCGAGTCTGGGTATCATCCGTCCGGATATGTTTATTCCGTTGGCGGAAACGAATCAGCTGATTATCCCTATCGGTGAAGAGGTACTGTTGCAATCGTGCCGTTGCATAAAACGACTGATTGATGAGGGGCTTTTTGAAGGAAGAATATCGATCAACGTGTCGGGGAAACAGTTTGAACGTCCCGATGTCGTTGAAACAATCAACCGAATCATCGGTGAGAGCGGACTGGATGTGAAGTATGTCGAATTGGAGATTACGGAGAGCGTTTTGATGAGCAATCCTAAGGCATTGGGAGAAAAATTAATTGCCCTCAAAGCATTAGGAGTCGAAGTGGCTATCGATGATTTCGGCACCGGATATTCAAGTCTCAGTTATCTCAAAACATTCCCGATTGACAAACTGAAAATCGATCAATCGTTTGTCCGAGGCATTCCGAATGATGAACAAGACAGCGCGATCGTTAAAGCGATTATCGCAATGGCCGATGCTCTCGGGCTTAAGACGATTGCGGAAGGGATAGAGGAAGAGGATCAAAATCTTTTTTTACAGCAACACGGATGCCAGCAAGGGCAAGGATATCTTTATGCCAGACCTCTGGATGAAAAAGGTTTTGAAACATATCTGCGCGATTACAAAACGCTCCGCTAAGAGGGAAAATCATCATTTTCTCTAGCGTTAGAAGAAATTGTTTTGCTACAATGAGGATATTAAATCATTAAGGATAACCGATGGCCTATATTGCACAATTAAAACACCTTATTCAAAACGAGTTGATCCCGGACGTCGAAGAACATATCGACGATATCTTCGAAGGGATCGCTTCAGCTAAAGATGCGACTCCGCAAGAACGCGCGCAGCTCGAAGACATGCAAGCGTTAAGAGATGAGTACAAAGAACTTCTCAAAGAGCTTCAAAGCGGAGATATCGACGAAGAAGAGGCCGAACAACTCTATACCGAATTGACCTCCATGCGTGAAGAGGGCGATGAAGACGATGATTTGATGTATGACGAAGACGAGGATGAAGACGAAGACGATTATGATGAATTTGACCTCGACGACGAAGACGATCAGTATTAATGGCGCTTTTCGTTTTACTCGATACGGAGACGACGGGTGCCGGCGAGAATGACCGTATCATTCAGCTGGGATATATGGTTTTAGACGGAAAAAAAGTGGATGTTTACAACGATATGTGTTCCAGCGACGTCCCCATCGCATACGGAGCGATGGAAGTGCACGGTATTACTCCCGATATGATCGAAGGAAGGCCTCCGTGCAGTGAAACCGATGCATTTAAAAAATTGTGCGAAATTAATACGCCCGACAACGTATTGATTATTCACAATGCCCCTTTTGATCTGGGCATGCTTTCCAAAGAAAATTTTACGTCCAAAATGCGCCTGATCGATACGCTTCGATGTGCCAAGCACCTTTTTGAAGATGAAGAAGCGCACCGGTTGCAATATTTTCGATACCGTTTGGGTTTGTATAAAATCGAACAAAAAGAGGCGGATGCGTTGGGGATAGAAGTAAAAGCGCACGATGCGATCGGAGACGTTTTAGTGCTGAAACTCTTTTTGAGCGAGTTGCGAAAACGTCTTGAAGAGCGCTTCGGTGCGGTCAATCCTATCGATAAGCTGGTCGAGTTGACGCAAACTCCGGTATTTAATACCCGTCCGCTCAAATTTGGAAAGTACAAAGGGAAAACGCTCACCGAGATCGCTCAAAACGATAAAGGGTATCTTTCCTGGATGCTCGGGAATATGGAAAGTCTAGACGAAGATATGCGTTACAGTATCGGACGGGTTTTGGAATCCGTCTGATATTTAAAATGTCGTTTTGGTCGAAGTCGCGATTTCACTGAGACGGTAAGCCGCATCGGTATGGCCGTTGCGCATCGCTTTTTTCCACCACTCCATAGCTTGATCGATATCTTTTTCGACCCCTTCGCCGTAGAAATAGATCATTCCCATATGAAACTGCGCTTCAGCGTTGCGCTTATACGCGGCGAGAGGATAGAGAATTTCATAGGCTTTGGCATAATCTCCGGCATCGTACGCCGCAATCCCGTCATAAAGTTCCTGCATCGTAAAAAATCCTTTAAATAATTCGTACCATTATACCTTTGTGTGATTTTTTTAGGCTGATAGATTATAATGCGCGGATGAACTATGAGCAATTTTCGGGACGATCGGTCTTGCTATTGGGGAAAACCCGTGCTTTGAATACGGAGGAGTTTGATACTCTACTGAAACTCCATAAAATAGAGCGTGTTAGCAGTTATAACGACGAAGTCGCCCTGATTATCGAAGGGCGGATGATGAATCCGTATGAGCAGGAAGAATCGGCGCGTCTGTACGAAATGCAAAATTGCCCTATCGTCGAACTCTCCGGCGTAGAAGAGTGGCTATGCCGATCCATTGAACCTAACCGATTATTGATGAGCCTCAAACTTTCTCGTAATCAGGAACGGCTTGTCGATTTTTTACAAAATCCCTATATTACAGATGAGCTGTTTTTCAAACTTTTGAAGCTTTATGATTGGCGGAATGAGGGGTTATTTGATAACGACGCCAACCGCGACGTGACTGCTTCGATCATCGGACGGTTTTACGAAAATTTAGATCGGAATCACAATGTTCAGTATGCAATGAGCGGCTTGGCGCATCTGATTGAGCGTTATGGAAATGCAGAGTTGATAGAAGCAATTGCCGAGCTTGCCCCGATTGCACGTGAAATCAAGAATCCTATCGATCGATCGTATAACGGGGTGTTGGATGCGATTGCACTGCATCCTGATACTCCCGAATCATTGCTTCGGCAGCTGCTTACAGAACGTTCCGAACTCTTAGCCCATCGGGTTCCCCTCTCGCTTGAAGAGGAGCTGTTGAAAGTCGAAAAACTTCACCCGATTTTGGCGCAGAATGAATCGCTCTCTCATCGGGGAGTAGAATTATTGGCCGATACGGCAGGTGAGCTTTTGGCCAAACACATTGTTTTGGATGAAACGTGGTTTGAACGGTTTACCGCTGTATATCTTCTCCAACTGGCATCGAATCCCACACTTACCGAACGGATGCAAGAGATACTGATCCGGAGTGAACATGATGAAGTGATGAATGCATTGGCATCCAACAGTGCTTTGAGTCCAGCGCGTTGTACGTATCTCCATTCATTAGGCCGTTTTTCGGCGGCATTGGCAGCGAATCCGTCATTATCGGATAAGATTTTAGTAGAATTGTCCCAAAGTAACGATCCTTCCATTTTAGCGGCACTTGCTGCCAACCCCTCTACACCGATAGATGTGTTGTATCAGCTCTCACTGGATCAGCGGTTTGAGCGGAGCGTTAAAACCAATCCGGCTTTCGGAAAACATATACAAACTCACAACATAGGATGGAGCTGATGCGAACCAAAGATACCATAGAGACGATGCGCTCGCTCATAGAATCGAAAATACCGACTTTTCTGTGGGGAGCACCCGGTATCGGAAAATCGTCCATCATAAAACAAATAGCCCGCGAAAACGGCATCGAGTGTATCGATCTGCGTCTGTCGCTGATGGACCCGACCGACCTTAAAGGGATACCGTTTTATGAGAGAGATACTCACAGCGCATTGTGGGCGCCGCCGTCATTTTTACCGCGTGAGGGGAGAGGAATTCTTTTCCTCGATGAGCTCAACTCCGCCGCCCCTGCCGTACAGGCTTCGGCATACCAGCTGATTTTGGATCGCAAGGTGGGAGAATATACCCTGCCCGATGGCTGGGCGATTGTTGCGGCGGGTAACCGCGAGGGAGATCGCGGGGTCGTGTACCGTCTTCCTTCTCCTTTGGCAAACCGATTTGTCCATATCGAGATGGAAGTAAACGCTACCGATTGGCGCGATTGGGCACTTAGCCGAAGGATCGATGAGCGGGTTGTCGCCTACATCGGATTTAAAAACAGTGCACTGTTCGGATTTGACCCGCTCAAAAATGAGCGAAGCTTTGCAACCCCCCGCAGTTGGGAAGCGGTTCATACGATAGTAAACAGCTCGCTATCCAAAACGCTTTGGCTGGAAGCAATCAGCGGGGCGGTGGGTGAAGCTGCTGCCGTCGATTTTTTAGGTTTTTGTCAGGTGATGGATAAGCTCCCCGATGTTGATGCGATTCTACGCGGAGAGGAGAGTGAAGCACCGACGGATCTTTCTACACTCTATGCACTCTCATCGGCCTTAGTAACGCGTGTGCTGAGCACACCCTCGGATGAAGCAGTCTCACATCTTTTGCGCTACACTCTGAAACTCAAAAACGAATTTGCGGTGATGATCGTTCAGGATCTTCAGCGTCAAGGAGTTTCGATGGAACATCTCGATGCGTTCGGCGAATGGGTGGAAGCGTACGCCTATCTGTTATGATCGATTTTTCTCCCCTTAAAGCCAAACTTCTCCTCGAATACCCATTTTTCGGGACGATTGCATCGGGAATGGAGACGGTGCAAAACGATAATATCGAGAGTTTCGCGACACGCGAGAACACGATTGAGTACCGTGAAGCCTACATCGAATCTCTAAGTAATGATGAGCGTTTGTTTGTTTTGTGCAACGGTGCGCTGCATGAAGCGCTATCCCATACGCTGCGCCGCGGAAATCGGAGCCCGTGGCTGTGGGCAATGGCATGCGACTATGCGATCAATGCACTCCTGATCGATAACGGTTTTACCGCCCCTCCACAAATCACCTATGACAAACGGTTCGGAACGCTCAGTACGGAAGAGATCTATGCTGAGCTCGCACTGGAGTTTTTAGATCAGGAACAAAATGATCGAGACAGTGATGATCGCCGAGACGGTGAAAGTGCGGATGAGAAGCTTTCCCGTGCTCAGCGTGAACGTCGCACACACGAAGCGATGGAAAAAGACGATCCACTCTCCGAGGCATTTGCACGGCAGTTCGGGTTACTCTCAAAAAGCCGAATCGACTGGAGAAACGAATTGCGCGATTGTATCGGCGGGCACTACATCAGTGATTACACCCTTATCCCCCCCTCAAAAAAACTTCTTTATGAGGGGATATATCTGCCGGGATCATCGTCACGCCATCTGGATTTGGCTATTGCAATTGACAGTTCGGGATCGGTGGATGAGGGATTGCTCTCAACCTTTATCGCTGAGGTCGAATCGATTATGGAGACATTCGGCTCGTACACTATCGATCTGGTGGTATGTGATGATCGGATCCGAAGCCATACGCGGTTTGAAAACGGGGAGAGTATCGAATATACATTGAACGGAGGAGGGGGAACCGATTTTATTCCGGTATTCGAACTGATTGAATCGTGGATGCAGCGTCCGAAAGTTCTTTTGTATTTTACCGATCTGGACGGTAAATTCCCTCCGTATGAACCGCCCTATGAGGTGCTTTGGATCGCACCGCAACTCGCAGATGTGCCGTTTGGCCGGGTGATTGTATTAAAGGATGAAAATGGTTGAAAACGCGATAAAGATTTTGGAAACTTCCAATCTTTTCATTACCGGGGGAGCCGGTTCGGGTAAAACGACCCTCACCCGTGCGCTGATCGACGATGCGGCACAAAAGGGAAAGTCGGTAGCCCGTCTCGCCTCGACGGGGATGGCGGCGACATTGATCGGAGGGCAGACACTTCACAGCTTTTTTGATCTGGGGATCGCCAATTCCCAAGAAGAACTGGAGCGTAACGGAAAACTGGAACCCTCCAAAAAGATCACCAAACTGATCCGTTCCATGCAGATAATCGTCATCGATGAGATTTCGATGGTCGGGGCGCCGCTGCTCGATATGATCCGATTACGATTATTACAGGCGGAGTTTAGCGGACGGCTTATCGTCGTAGGGGATTTTTTGCAGCTTCCTCCCGTTACACGGGGAAGTGAGCCGATCTATTTTGCCTTTGAATCTCCGAGCTGGGAGCGGTTTGGTTTTGAGACGATCCGTTTGGAAGGCTCCTACCGAACCCATGAAGCGAAGTTCTTGAGTCTTTTGGAGCAGGTACGTCATGCCAGTATCGATAAAGCGGCGATGAATGCGCTGGATGAATTGGTCAAGCCGCTGAGTGAGGATATGAGTTCGGTCACTTTGCTGTTCGGCAAAAATATCAGCGCTCAGAACCATAACCGCTCCCAGTTGGAGCATCTGCACGGCGAGATTATCGAACTCTCTACCTACGTGACGATTCATGATAAAAAGATGCAGGAACGCGATGTCGAGCGGTTTATGATCGAGAGCCGTATCGAGCCTGTTTTGGCACTTAAAGTCGGAGCTCCGATCCTCTTTACCCGCAACGCGTGGAATTACTACAACGGCGAGAGAGGGATGATTACCTCCATCGAAGAAGAGGTGATCTGGGTGAAAAAAGCGGACGGAGTCAGTGTGAAAGTGGAGCGTGTCGATACCACTAAAACGCGCTGGGTAGAAAAAGGAAACACGGCAAGCGAAGAGAAACTGATCTCCCTCAGCCAATTTCCGATCACGTTAGCGTTTGCGATCACGATCCACAAATCACAGGGGATGAGCTTGGCCGATTACGTTATCGAGACCAACGAGATATTTGCCCCCTCGCAGTTTTATGTGGCACTCTCTCGTTCCGTGTCTGCACATCGCGTGACACTGATCCGCCCGAATCGCGGGTGGGAAAAGCTCTGTTTCGTCCACCCTAAGGCAAAATATTTTAGCGAGAGGGTGTAAACGCCGCTCCGATAATCACCCGATAGGAAAAGAGGGTGCTAAATACGGCTGAGAGGAGCGCAACGGCGACCATCATGTACATGACGGCAAGCTGATACGAGATCGCGCTCAGCGGATCGGCTCCGGCGAGAAGCATCCCCGTCGTGATGCCGGGGATATGGATGATCCCCACCGTTTGGAGCATATTGAGTGTCGGAATCATAGAGGCTTTGACGGAGGCTTTAGAGGCAAAGGCAAGAGCCTCTTTAAGTGGAGCCCCCAGTGCCACCATCCCCTCGATTATCTCGATCGTATTTTTCACCTCGGCACGAAACCGTTCGGTACTTTGGGTGTAGACATTGAGGGCATTGCCGATAATCATTCCTCCGATAGGGATCATCTCATGCGGGACCATGTGAATCACCCCAAACGCCATCATTGATAAAAAGACGATGGCCGAAGACGCCCCTATCGAATAAAATGCGATTTTAAAACTCTGCTCCCCCAACGGTGTCCGTTTACGCGCCGTATAGGCTCCGAACGTTACCATTCCCAACAAAACGAAAAATAAGAGTGCAGGATGCTCCATTTTGAACAGATACACAAGTGCATATCCCAACACCCCCAGCTGCACCATCGCCAAAATCGAGTTGGTCAGAATCGTTTTTTCCAGACCGAACTGTTCGCGGCGCGAATACCACAGTGCAAAGACGATGAGAAGGTAGGAGGCTAAAAAAGAGTATTGCATAACTTACATCGAAATATCGATGGAAACTTTTTGTATCTTTGCAAATTCATTTTGTAGAGTTGCCTTGATTTCATCTATTTTTTGATACTTTTGCGCTATTTCTTGTTGTATTTCAAGATCAAAACTACCATCCGAAAGAATAGGAATTGGAATAGTTACATTTTCAACTACTGTTGGCGCAACATTTGTATATTCATTACTTCCATTATCACCTTTGCGCCCTTTTGCTAACTCTCGTAAAATGGGTTCAAGTATAAATTTTACATAATTAATATCTATTTGAGTAGATTTTGGTAGCAATATCCCTTTATGTCCAGTTGCAGAAAATTTCCCTTTTAATACACTCATATAGCCAGCAAATCCATCTACAACCCATGAAAGATATTCTCCATCATAATCATAAGTATCTATAAATATGATCGGTGCAACATTTGAACCTGAATACACGGGATATTCACCTTTATGCAGTTGTCCATAGCTACGAGTATATTTTGATAACCCTTTCTTTGTTATGAATATTTCACCTATAAGAATTTCTTTAAATTTTTGTGATTCTAAACTATGGTCAATTTTTATTTTCAAATTTTTAATACGGTGTTGATATTCTTTGGCTTTTGCTTTAAGATCAGTAATAACATTATATTTTTCGATTATATTTTTTTGTGTTTCTAAATCAAAAGTACCATTGGGAAGAATTGGTATAGCAATACTTATATTTTTAGCTTCTTTCCAGTGTCTCGCATATCCTAAATTAGGCATTAACTCTGACCACAAATAAATTATATATTCTAAAAGAATATTAGTAAAACGTGGTTTTAAAACTTTAACATTATCTAAAACAGAAAAGTCATTTTTCCTTATATAAATTGCTTTAGTGTGGTCTCCAAATGTTAATAAAGGCGATTCATCATTTGCTTCAAACATTTTTTTTGAATAGCTACCTACTAAGCCAAAATCAAGAAACTGAGATGAATAAACAGGAAATCCTTCTTGTTCATGTAAGCTTGTTTTATTTATTTTAAAAGGTATCGAAAGAACATCAAAAATTTCACTAATTAAAAGAAATTTAAATTTTTTAGGTTCTACATCAGATTTTTTTTTTTCGTTTAGTTCTAAAATAATATTTTTAAAACTCATGATATTTTCAGCTATATCTTCTACAAAATAGGGGAGTTCTTCAAACTTGATACTAGTATCTTCTTCTTCAATTCCAAGTTCTATTTTTTCTTCTCTACTCCACCATCTATCAACTGACCAATGGGTATCCGGTGCAAAATTTTCTATCGGGAATATTTTACAGCGGGGATCTTTGTTGAAGCTTTCAAAATTTGATTTGTTTCCTTTGAAAAAACCATAAAGCGTGGTAGCTTCGTCAAGATCATTTTGATCGATATTGAACCGATACACGTCACGACTTTCTCCTATCTCGCTTACGAGATAGGTAAAGACTGGATCAGTTTGGATTTCTGATTTATCATGTTTCTTTGTAATGCATAAAATATAGGTTTTTTTATTGGTAGTAAAAAACGTATTGAGAGGGAGAGAAATAATTCCGTCGATAAAACACTCTTGACGTAAGAACTCTCTTAAGTTTTTATCATTTTGCCGATTAAAAATCCCATCAGGTACGACGATAAAGGCTTTACCGTTTGGTTTTAGTGCTCTTACAATCCACTCCATAAAAAGTCCTTCGACTCCTATAGCATTGATTTTGTAATACTTTTTGAGTTCATCGTCTTTTTGTATCTCTTCTTTTAGGTTACTGCTTCCACTGGTAACATACGGAGGATTTGTTAGGATGAGATCATATTCGTCAATTACAGGGTCTCTTAACGTACCTAAAATAGAATTTGTTTTTAGATTGAAACTATCATTGAATATTTTGCCGAATTCTATGGTATGGTTTGGGTATTCTTTTATAATTTCACTAAAATAAATCAGCATATTTGCTTTTGCTAGAATAATTGTTTTTTGCTCATCTTTGTCAAAGCCTTTATCAAATCCTCGAATTGTAATTTTAGGGATGACTTTATCACCTTCTACACTATAGAATTTATCTAGTCGACTTTTGATAGGTTCAAGTAAAAATTTACCTACTCCACACGCAGGATCACAAATTTTTGCTCCTTCTTTGATCTCATCTTTTGCTATTTTTTCAATAGCACGAATTACTTTCATAGGGGTGAAAAATTGCCCCCAATTTTTTTTGCTAATACTCTCTTTTAGGAAGCTCTCAAATAGTTGGCTTTTGAAATCATAATCGATATGTTCAAGTCTTTTATAATCCTGAAATTTTTTAAGAACTTTGATAAAAACCGTACTATATCCTGATACAGATTTTTGGTCTTTACTTACAAAGATTGTTCCATTTATGATAGTCGTGTTATCGATAGGATTATATGGAAAAAGTTCTTTTATTTTTTTTCTAATTTCATCTGCGTAGTATTGAAGTATCTCATCGTTTGTATCGGTAGTCTGCAAGCTCATTAAATAGTCAAAACTATAGCGATTTTTCAAAATTCCTAAATCACTCAGATATTTGAAAATAAATAGTTCTACAAAGGTATAAAGGCAGTTTTCAGGAGTGGCACCGCTTACACTCCAAATATCCTGCCAAATAGAACGGGCTAAGTCAGTTGGGCTAACGAGTTCGATAGGTAGTATCTGGTTGTTTTTTTCATTAAGTGAATAGTTGATTTTTTCAATGAGTTTAGCGATTGTTTCATCTGATGGGTTAAATTGTCTCAGGATAGCGTTACCATCTTCATCTTTGATAATTTCCCCCGTCAGGGCATTGACCCAAAGGGTGTCGATGGTATCTGTGGCGATTATGATTTTCGCACCTAATTTACGTGCAACTTCAATCTCTTGTGCAATAGCTTTTTGTTTTTGCGCTTTGGTTTTAAATTCTTTAGGCTGTTTGAATTCTATAATAGTGATAACATTTTTTTTGTTGACGATTAAAGCATCTACTCTTTTATTTTCTGCATCACCGTAATCTACGTTTCTGATGATATTGGCACCTTTAAGTGCTTTAAGTGTTGTGGCACCAATATTATAATAATCCCATTTTCCGATTTTTGATGATGGTGTATTTTTATCAAGTCCTCTTTGGAGAAGTTCTTCACTCATCAATAAACCTTTTTCACATTAGAATTGTTTTAAATTAGCTATATATCAATTATACTGTTTGATTGGTTAAAATATGTCAGGATGCAAAGAAATTAGAAGATTTTTGGGAGTTTTCCCCGAAAGGGGGAAAGAGGAATTATAACTCTTCAGCGTGTGCAGCAAGATATTCGGCAACACCTTCAGTGCTTGCTTTCATACCGGTGTCACCTTTGTTCCATCCCGCAGGACAAACTTCTCCGTGCTCGTTAGTGAACAACATCGCATCGATCATACGAAGCATTTCGTCGATGTTACGTCCAAGTGGAAGGTCATTGATAACTGCATGGCGGATAGTTCCGTCTTTGTCGATTAAGAATGATCCGCGAAGTGCGACTGATTCACCGAAAAGAACATCGTAATCACGTGAGATTTGTTTGTTCAAATCCGCTACCAACGGATAACGTACTTGACCGATTCCACCCTCTTTTACCGGAGTGTTTTTCCATGCGAAGTGGCTGAATTGTGAGTCAACCGATACGCCGATTACGTTGATTCCGCGAGCAGTGAACTCATCAAGACGGTGATCGAACGCGATGATTTCTGACGGACAAACGAAAGTGAAGTCCAACGGATAGAAAAACAATACGGCACCTTTTTCGCCGAGGTTTTCGTACAAGTTAAAGTTGTCAACGATTTGGTTGTTTCCAAGAACGGTAGTAGCAGTGAAGTCAGGAGCTTTTTTAGTGACGAGCATTAGAGTTTCCTTGTGTGGTTTTTTGTAATGTAGGGAAATTGTAACACACGAAGATTAATCCAAATAAGTTACGGAAAAGTAACCGCAATTCCTAAAGGAAAATTTTTATTATTTAGAACAAATCTACAGAAAAACCGCCCAAACCCCATAAAGAGGCTTAGGCAAAAGTATAATGTTACGAAAGTGCTGTGCGTACTGCGTACGTCGCCTCGACCATATTTCGTAAAGCGGCTTCGGTTTCACCCCAACCGCGTGTTTTGAGACCGCAATCGGGGTTGACCCAGAGCTGATCGGCGGGAAGGACTTCTAGCAGAGCGTGAATTTGCTCCTCCATCTCCTGCGCACTCGGTACACGGGGGGAGTGGATGTCATAGACCCCCGGGCCTACTTCCTGCGTATACCCCACCTCTTTGAAAATATGGAGCAAGCGGTTCCCGCTACGCGAGGTTTCGATCGAAATGACATCGGCATCCATCGCTTCGATCGTTCTGATAATATCGGTGAATTCACTGTAGCACATGTGGGTATGAATCTGCGTATCGTCTTCGGCAACGGCTGTACTGAGAAGGAAACTGTGCAATGCCCATTGTTCATACTCCTCCCGCTTTACATTGCGCAGAGGATACCCCTCTTTGAACGCCGCTTCATCGACCTGAATCATTTTGATCCCCCCCTTTTGCAGATCGTCGACTTCGTCTCGGATTGCGAGAGCGATTTGGGTTGCGGTGAGAGAACGGGGCTGATCGTTTCGAACAAAGCTCCAGTTGAGGATGGTGACGGGGCCGGTGAGCATCCCTTTTACGGTTTTAGAGGTGAGGCTTTGGGCATAGGTGCTCCATTCGAGTGTCATCGGCTCCGGACGGCTGACATCACCGTAGATGATCGGAGGTTTGACGCATCGGCTGCCGTAGCTTTGTACCCATCCCTGGGTACTGAAGGCGAATCCGTTCAACCGTTCGCCGAAATACTCGACCATGTCGTTGCGTTCGAATTCCCCGTGTACAAGGACGTCCAGACCGATCGATTCTTGGAACTCGATACACGATCGAGTTGCTTGGCGGAGTTCTTGTGTATAGGTTTCCATCGAGATGGTCCCTTTTTTAAATTCCTGTCGGAGTTTTCGGATATCGGCAGTTTGCGGGAACGAGCCGATCGTCGTTGTCGGAAGGATCGGGAGATTGAACCGACGGTGTTGAAGTGCGATTCGTTCCTTATAGACGGATGAGCGTTTCAAGTCCGTAGGAGTGATACTGTTTAGGCGGTATTGAACTTGCGGATCGTGGAACATCGTAGAGGTTCGGCGCTCTTGCAGCCGCTGTTTGTTTTCGGCATAGGCGAGGAGCGCTTTTTCATCGTTTTGGGAACCGAAAAAGAGGGATTTAAGGAGTTCAAGCTCAGAGAGTTTCTCGCGGGCATAGGACATGGTCTGTTTGAGCTCTTCGGCAAGAAGCTCTTCGTTACCCAGAGAATAAGGGACATGCAAAAGAGAACACGAGGTGCTGATCACAAGACGCTCTTTAGGGATTAGAGAGGCAATTGTCTCGAGTTGATGAAGAGAGTCTTCCATATCGTTGATCCAGATATTGCGCCCATCAATGATGCCTACTCCGAGACGTTTGCCGCTGCGGGCGATCAGAGGGATAGAATGAATGTTTTCCGGCCCGTACACGAAATCGAGATAAAGCGTTTCGATAGGAGTGTGTACCAATACGGCGGTCGCTTCGCAAGAGTGTTCGAAATAGGTGGCAACGCTGATTCGGCCGTAGTGTTTGCACAGCTCTTCGTACGCAATTTTAAGAAGGGAGAGATCATTTCCGCTTACATTGCAGCTCAGAGCCGGCTCATGAAAGACGATTTCGGTCTCTATGGATTCCAGGCTTTCAATCAGCGCTGCATATTGTTCCAAGAGGGGATCGAACAATGCGGCACGGATATCCTCTGAACATTTGGAGAGAGCAAAAAACGTGATCGGTCCGATGAGATGGATACTGCCGTGAAAGCCGTATTCGATCGCATCACGGTGTTCCCGAATTATTTTGGACGGGTTGATCGTACCGAAGCGGAATCCTCCATGGAGTTCGGGAACGAGATAGTGGTAGTTGGTATTGAACCATTTGGTCATCGCCATTGCAGTGTGAGCGGCATCTCCCCGTGCCATTGCGAAATAACGCCCGATAGGATCGGCGATATCCAAAAAACGTTCCGGCTCGGCACCCAATGCGACGATGAGATCGAGCATATTGTCATACAGGCTGAAGTCGTTGATCGCTACCGAGCCGATGCCGGAAGCGCGCTGGTAATTCCAATGGCGCAGCCGCAAAGACGATGCAGTTTCTTCCAGTTCGGCAAAACCAATGGAACCGTTCCAAAATTTTTCGAGGGCAAACTTAAGCTCCCGTTTTTCACCGATGCGGGGAAAACCGAGCACTGCTGTTGTGTGTGTCATTTTTATTCCTTAATGTAATGAAGGGATTTTCTGCATCCATAAGAGGGTACAGAGGACTAAAACGGTGCTGATTAAAACGAAAAAAAATGCGAATACGGCGGTGAAGAGTCGGTGTGAAAGTAGCGAAACAGAAAACGGATCTTAGGGCGTAGTGCGGAGATATGAAGGGCGCACGCCGTTCGGCGTCGGAAAAAGCAGTTACAGTGACACTGGCAACGGGAAACCTTCGGAGTAAAAGGCTCAAGAGCCTCTAAGAGCAGATCGAGTTCGTCGGGAGGAGTTTCATCGATGCCGTCATCGGCAGAAAAGGAACGATAGGTATGACAGCTTCGGGTACGGACAAAACGGCTGTGCAACGTTGCCGCATTGACGGTTGCAGTGATCGCCTGAAGCGAAAAGTAGCGTCCTTTAAACCCTTTGGCCATTGCCGTGTCATCTCCTGAGCATGTATAAGAGGACGAATTATACTATAATTGCCGCATGACGATGAATACAACCAATACAACCGTAACTTTTAAATCGCTGTTCTCAATGATGCTGCGATACAAACCCGCATTGGTGTGGGGGAATGCAATCGCGATTGTCGCGACGCTGGTCAGTATCCCCATCCCGCTGCTGATTCCGCTTCTGGTGGATGAGGTGCTGCTCCATAAGGGGGGATGGGTGACCGAATGGATCGATTGGCTCAGTTCGGCCAAAGAACCGCTCGTATATATCGGGATTGTTTTAGGGGTGACGATTGCCCTGCGGTTTGTTTTTTTTATCCTCAGTGTCGTTTCCCAACGCTATTTCATCGCCCTCTCGCAGGAACTCAGTTTTAAAATTCGTACTCGGGCGCTGGAACATCTGCAATCGGTTTCGATGTCCGCATACGAACGGCTCGGAAGCGGCAAGGTGGTGACCCATCTAGTAACGGATATCGAGACGATCGAACTGTTTTTGGGGAGTGCTCTGGCAAAATTGATCGTATCGCTTGCGACACTGATCGGCGTAGGCGCGGTGTTGATCTGGATCAATCCTCTTTTCGGGATATTGATCCTCATCTTTCAGCCGCTAATTATGATAACGACCCGCCGAATATCGGGACGGGTAGGGAAACTAAAAAAAGAGCAAAACCGTACCATCGGCGAACTCTCCGATACCCTGACGCAGATGTGCGATCTTTTCGGGCAAATCCGGGCAAGTAACAAGGAAGAGCGCTTTATCCGACGCAGCATCGATCAGGCTCATACGCTTAAAGAACGGGCTCGAGAATACGGCATTCAAGCTTTGATCGGGGAACGTTTTTCCTATACGCTGTTTCTCAGCGGATTTGAAATTTTCCGTGCTTTGGGATTGGTTATGGTACTCTATTCCGATCTCTCCATCGGATTGATGTTCGGAATTTTCGGGTATCTGTGGTTTATGATGACACCGGTGCAGGAACTGTTGTCGTTGCAATACAGCTATGCCAATGCAAAAAATGCGCTGGCACGCCTTAATGAGCTTCTCTTACTTCCGAAAGAACCGCACTATCCGATGGTGAGCGACCCTTTCGAGGGGCATAGAGGTATTTCGATCGAGACGAGATCGCTGATTTTTGGATACGATCCTTCCGAACCGGTTTTAAAAGGATTGAATCTAAAAATCGGCGAAGGAAAAAAAGTGGCGATTATCGGAGCAAGCGGCAGCGGTAAAAGTACCCTTTCGCAGCTGCTGGTCGGATTTTATCCTCCGACCTCGGGTGAGATCGTCTATAATGGAATGAGTGTACGCGAGATCGGTTTTTCCCGGATCCGTGATGAGGTGTTTGTTGTCTTGCAGCAACCTTTGATGTTTAACGACACACTGCGGTTTAATTTGACGATGGGGGGTGATATCGGTGACGATGCTATTGCCGAAGCGCTGCGGATCGCACAGTTGGAAGAATTTATTACAACCCTTCCGATGGGGCTGGAAACACAGGTCGGAAAATTGGGAATCCGTTTATCGGGAGGACAGCGGCAGCGTCTGAGTATCGCACGGATGGTTTTGGCTGATCCCAAAGCGGTCATTTTCGACGAGTCGACTTCGGCATTAGACGTTCATACGGAGAGTGCCCTTTTTGAAGCGCTTGAGACATTTTTGGAAGGCAAAACAGTGATTATCATCGCCCATCGCCTCAGCACGATTACGAAAGCCGATTATATCTATGTATTGGAAAACGGAGCGGTTTTGGAAGAGGGGACGCGTGAAGAACTCGAACTTCAAGACGGCAGTTTCAAAAGCTTCGTCCATCATCAGCACTAAATAGGGGAATACGTGGAAAATAAAAGTTTTGTCCGGTTTATGATCATTTTAGCAATCGGGTTGAGCCTCTGGCTTTTTTTCCCGTTTCTGAAAAGTTTTTTTGCCGCCTTGCTGTTGGCGATCGTCATTTCTCCGGTCTATCGTGTTGTTCGACAAAAAGTGCAGACGATTCGATCGGTGGAACCGTTTTCCGACGTTGTCTCCGCAGGTATCGTGACACTGGGGCTTACGTTAATCTTGTTTATTCCGATCGCGGTGTTTTTATCCAACCTCTTCAATCAGCCCCAAAATACGATCGGGATGATACGGATGCTGGGGGATGGGATCGACACACTCTCTTCGAGACTTCCGGCGTTTCTTTCATGGCTCAAAGATCCGATGGATAATCTGCTGGAGATTGCCAAAGTGCATAAAGACGAGATTCTAGCCACACTGGCGGCATGGTTCGGAAGCGGTGTGAAGAGCTTCATGGCGATGTTGGCGGAGATGACGATGATCGTCGTCTTTTTCTTTTTTCTCAACTGGTACGGACGCAGCATCGCATTGTTTTTTCTCCCGATTATTCCGCTGTCGCGAACGATGAAACGGGAGTTTTTGTCCCATATGATGACGACGACGGCCGTCGTCTTTTATACTTTCGGAGGCGTCATGCTGGCACAGGGGCTGGCTTTCGGGATTTTTATCGCTTTTTTCGAGGGGTATAATTCTCTGGTACTGGGATTTTTGACCGGATTCGCATCGATTATTCCAATCGTGGGAACGGCACTGATCTGGGTCCCGGTCGCTATTAACGAATATGTTCACGGGCATCTGTTTAACGCGGTTGTCATTACTGTCTACTCGTGGGCTATGATGGCTTTTTTCATCGACAACATCGTTAAGTTGGTCATTTTGAATTTCGTCAATAAAACGCTTAGCGACGGGAAAAATCGTATGAATGAGTTTGTGATTTTTTTTGCGATTGTAGGGGGATTAGCGACATTCGGATTTTGGGGATTTGTCTTCGGTCCGGCGATCGTCGCCTTTATCCTGACAACACTGCGGATGATTCGTAGAACACGGGCTAAGCGCCTCCGCTAGGGAGGGTGCGATTTATGTTGCGCTAAGGGCTTTGACCTCTTCACGCAAACGGGCGAGCTCTTCCATAATTGAAGCGATCTCATCGGCAGAAGGTTTTTCATCGCTATGGGTATAGCGTTGGATCGTCGATTGAACGTTTTGAGTCAATGAATCGAGCTGATTTTTCGCCTTATCGATCAGAGCATTGTGGTCGATATGAAGTGTCTCTTCGAGATCTTGGAGTTTTTCAACGATGTCGTCTTGATGTTTAAAGAGCATGTAGCCGGCGACTCCTCCGATAGCGGCACCTACGATAAAGCTAAGCATGTTGTTATGTTCCATAGTATTCTCCTATGATTTGGGTTTTTTCTTGAGAAATTGCGAGAGTGCCCCGATGGCAAGTGTCCCGATGGTGACCTTGGCGATTCCGTTGGAAGCTTTGAGGGTCAAAGACTGGGCTTCGTCATGGAGGAATGAAATGAGAGCATGAACCTCATGCAACGCCTGAAGCGATTTACTGCTGAGAGAACGACTCTCATCTTTAAGATGGGTCAATAGTTCGCTGACGTCGTGCAGCGTAACAGCGGCTTTGGTCGAGAGAAAACTGAGTTCGTTTTGCACATGGGCGATAAACTCATTCGTCCGTTCCATCGTTTTATAGGTTTGTACTCCGATAAAG
>NZ_CALDDG010000098.1 GCF_937936435.1 uncultured Sulfuricurvum sp.
CCCAGCTGAAACTGGTTCGGGTAACGGAGAGATCGTTCAGTCCCCCCTTTACGAAACTGATTACTTCATTACGGCGTGATTTCGGGAGAATAAATTCGGGATGGGCTTCGTAATACTCCAATAGCGGTTTCTCGTATTTGGAAAGACGGAAAAAATAGCTCTCCTCTTTAACGATCGTTGTCGCGCGTCCGCAATCGGGGCAGCATCCCCCGTCCATCAGCTGAGACTCCGGGAAGAAAGCTTCGCAACTGACGCAGTAGTTCCCCTCGTAAAAATCTTTATAGATATCGCCTTTCTCAAACATCTTTAAAAAAGCGGCTTGAACCCCTTTTTTATGAGATTCATCGGTAGTACGGATGAATTGATCGTAACTAATATCAAATTCATCCCACAGGTTTTTGAATGTAGCGCTGATTTCATCGGCAAACTGTTGAGTCGGTTTGTTTTGTTTTTGGGCCGATTCTTCGATTTTTTGTCCATGTTCATCCGTTCCGGTCAGGAAAAAAGTCTCATATCCGGCAAGGCGCGAGTAGCGGGCCAAGGTATCAGCGATGAACGTCGTATAGGCGTGGCCGATATGCGCTTCGCCGTTGACATAATAGATCGGAGTCGTAATGTAATTTTTCATTGGGTTCCTTAGAGAAATTAACCGTGCATACAGTATCGGTGGAAAATTACCGCTATTTTATCGGGTATTTGATTTGAAAGTATTAAATTGAGGGTTGATTTTTGCTAATTTGTAGTGCTGATATTGCACATAATTTAATATGTGGAAGTTTATCACGGATAACCATTTCTATAATTGGAAGATTGATCCCCTCATAATCATGAGCAATGAAATTACGAATATCATATGAGCCTTTGAGGTCTTCACGATCAAAATGAGATAGTATCGTAAATGCGGCATCATTTTTGAGTTTCTCAAACTGTTCTGCCATAGCGACAAGGTGCATCAAAATAGCAGGACGTTTGAGTTTGGTGTCTGACAACGCGGCAACGATTCCACCACTTTCATTGACAATTTCGAGAATAAGATCAATTTTTTCGATGATAGTTTGTAGTCGTTCTATATCATGCTGTTCAGACATAGATCGCTTCTTTGAGGAGTTTCGTTTTTTTAGCTTCGTCCAATCCTGAAAGATCGCAAATATCAACACGTCCACCACCGAAACGATGAGAAATGGTACTTCGCAGTTCTTCGATTACGCGTAAAGCTTCCCACCCGGGATGTACTTGCAAAAAGCGAGGAGTGGTGTGCATCACAATATCAATATCGCTGCCCCACACGGCATTTTCACGCGCATAACTACCGAAAAGTCCTAACTTCTCAATCCCTTCACTTTCTAATTTTGGACGAATGGATGAGAGATAAGCTAAAATTTCTTCTTTTTTTGTCATGTGTTAATTATAACAGAGTTTCTATATAACCACTCTAACTCTGAGAGAATATTAATTTGAACAAGATATAGTGTGAGGATTTGTATTTTTCAAAACAGCATCAAGTGTAGCAATATCATTGGCATCACCTTCTCCATCATAGCGTATATAGTTCGAAATTTTAATTTTTGCATTTCCTTCAAAACCACATTTATTCGAATTTTGATTTATACTAAAACCAAATAAATGTGCTGATTGTTCTGAATTTTTGAAGCAAAACCATGGAAAGCGATAATCACCACTAGGTCGTGGTATACTTTTTGATGATGATTTAGAGGGAAAAAAGCATACTTGTTTCCCACGTATTTCTAAGCTTTCTGTATCTGTTCGATATTCATAGCGTCCCTCTAATAAATTATTAGTTTCTACTGCATGCAGTGCTGAGCTAAGAAAAAATGTCGGAATAAGTAGCCTTATCAAAACTTGATTTTTCATTGAAATTTCCTTTAGAAAAACTTCTTATTTTAATTTGTTAAAAGATGATAATAATTTATAGCTTTAGAGGGAATAAAGTGGGGATGGATTCCGTATCGAGTACGGAATGACGAGATTGATGGATTCCCGATCGGAGTCGGGAATGACAATGTATTAAAAATCAAACCCGCCGGTTTCACCTTTGGACATACTTTCAAAAACGCTGCGGACATATTTAGCCCGTATTTCACACCCTATGCACTCGCTGCATACGTAACAGCTTTCCATATTCCGTTCCTGCTGACACGCTTGCATCTCTTGCATTGCAACATCCAGCTTTTCTTCGTAGATATCATTGCTGTCCGGCATAGACACTCAATACCTCATTGATTTCGTCGCATGAACCGAAAAAACACGGACTGGTATCGTGTACGTGTTTTGGCTGTTTCTCGAGTACCCGCTTAGTCCCGTCAATCGCTTTTCCGCCCGCTTTTTCGAAAATATAGGCGAATGGGAAGACTTCAAACAGCATACGGAGTTTTCCTTCGGGTTTATCTGATGCACCCGGATAGCTGAACAGACCGCCCCCTTTTAAAAGGATCTGATGCAAATCCGGAACCATTCCTCCCGAATAGCGCAGGCGATATCCGCGTGCGAAAAACGAATCGATCATACTTTTATGAAAAGGTGCCCAGCACTGTTGTGTACCACCCGGAGCATTGATCTTCCCTTTTTCGTTCAAACGGATATGCTTGACGAATTCAAACTCTCCCGCTTGAAGAAGGTAGAGTGACACTTTTTCGGTATCGGCAAAAACGAGTTCGACACGCGGTCCGTAAACGACGTAACATGAAGCAATCATTTTATCCGGCGTGAATGCGCCTTCGTAAATCCCGAAAATCGACCCGACGCTAAGATTGACATCGACGAGCGAAGAACCGTCCAATGGATCGAATGCGATGAAATAGTGTCCGCTTTCGTTCAGAACCATCGGTTCTTCTTTCTCTTCGCTGGCGATGGTATGGACACCCGCAACACGGCTTAATTCTTCTTCGATAATGAGGTCGCTTTGGATATCCAGCTGCAGTTGGGTTTCTCCGGAACTGTTTTGTTCTTGAGAATATCCGATATCTTTGACATCGATGGCGTGCTTGATCCGTATAGCGCTTTTTTGAATCGCTTCTAAAATGGTGTTCATTCGATTACCTTTGCATGAGTTAAAATCCATTCGATCACCTGATCGGGATTGTTCAGATCGAGAAGATCGATTTCGGTAGGGAGTGTATAATGGGCCGGATCGATGCTCTCATCAATCGCTAGTGCGTTCATATAGGGAAAATAATCGGTATCGATCGAGCCGCGAAAAATACTGATACGGGGTAGGGGAAGGTTCTTGAGCCCTTCGACCAACAAAACGTCAAATTCGCCGAAAAGCTGAATGATTTCGTCCAATTCTTTATGGCGACGGGAAAAATAGGTTGTGCGTGTAGGGGAGGTTACGACGACTTCAGCTCCCGTGTCGCTGAATTTGTAGCTGTCTTTCCCGGGGACGTCGAATTGGGCTTTGTCTTTCGGATCGTTTTTGATGATAGCGACCTGCAAACCGCGTTCATGAATCAGTTTGCGTGCTACTTTTAAAATAAGGGTTGTTTTACCGCTGTTTGAGGGGCCGGTAAATGCAACGGCTAAACGTTTTTTCAAAAAATCCGCCTCTGTATAAATTGAGGATATTATAGTCAAGGTTCATTTTAAAGTTTCTAAAACTTAACCCGAATGTTCGTTCGGCTAAACTAAACAATCGGTTGAATATGCAACTATAAGCTCATATACGGTAAAGTTTGCCATTATTTAGAGCAGATGAAAGGTGAGCAATGATCTTGAAATCAATCGTTATACTCATGATGATGACCCTTAGTGTTTTCGCTTCCGAAGCCGTCGCTTTTATCAAAAATGTTCGCGGTGAAACTGTCGTAAAACGTGAAAACGCGATTCTACCGGCAGAAAAGGGGGAACAACTCCTGCGCCGAGACGTTATTCAAACCGGAGCAACCGGTACACTAGGGGTCTCTTTTAATGACGGAACACGTGTATCGGTAGGTCCTAAAAGTGTTTTAGTTATTGACGATTATCTTTTTCAGCCTTCCGAAAAAGTATTTCGGTTTGACTTGACGCTTCAAAAAGGGACGGCTGTATTCGAATCTGGAAAAATCGGCAAGCTTGCACCTGAAAAGGTCAATTTTCGGGTACCGCAGGGCGTTATCGGAATCCGCGGTACGAAATTTGTAGTTGAGGCGGAGTAAAAATGATTCCCTTATTGGTATGGACAACGATAGTCGTAGCGCTTCCGTATGTGTGCTCACAATCGCAGACGACAGTTGTTTTATTGGATAACAACACTACCCATAACGCTATCGCGGTAGCGACACGAGAGGGAAATGTTACGGTCGATAAACCTTATTTTTATACGGTTTTGGAAGCCAATGATCAAAAACCTTCCGAAGTCAAGCAAGGCGATCCCGATACCATTCGACGCAAATATGCCGATGTCTTGAACGCTTTGCCGATAAAATCCGAGTCGATACTGTTTTATTTTGAACCCGGAACGGCGGAAATTACGTCCGAATCGAAAAATCAGATTGATGAGCTGATGACGTTGATCGGTGCACATGAACCGGCTGCGGTGGATATTATCGGTCACACCGACCGTGTCGGAGATGCCGATAAAAACTATGCACTCGCGTTGGAACGGGCACGTGCCGTTGAAGCATTTTTAACGAGCCGCAACGTGAAAGTAAAATACACAACCGTGACGTCATACGGTGAAAATGATCCCCTTATCAAGACGGAAGACGGTATATCTGAGCCTAAAAATCGTCGTGTGGAAGTGATTATACGCTAAACGATGAGAGCTTTGTTTTTTTCATTCGTATCGTTTGCGCTGACTGTGCTTTTTTATTGGCTTTGGTGGCAAACTCCTTTACTGAGTCAACTGGATTATAAGTTTTACGACCGTATAGCCCACTCATTCCCTTCAAGACATTCTCCGGATTCGACACTTGTCGTCGAAATCGATGAAAAGAGCTTGGAAGCTTTCGGGCAATGGCCGTGGCCGAGAATGATAACCTCCGAATTGGTCAATACCATCGCCGATGCCAAACCTGCCTCTATCGTTTTTGATATTATATTCTCGGAAAAAGACCGTTCCTCACCGGATACGCTAAAAGGGTTTTACCGCGAACTGTTCGGTTTGAATGTGACCGTACAGGGATTGCCGAAGCCGCTTGAGAGTAATGATCGTCTTTTGTCGGATGCGATGAATCGTACGGTGAGTGTTCTACCCGTATTTGCCGATAGCAATAATCGTCAAACGTCTTGTTTTCTGCCGAACCGTGTAAATCAGTCTTCAGCTGATTTTTTATATACGCTTACCAATATCGATTCGCTGGTATGCAGTCTTCCCCGATTTCAGCAACATGCACAAGGGAGCGGACATATCCATGCTACCGCCGATAAAGACGGAATTTTGCGAAGGCTTCCCCTCTTTATACGTAATAACGATAATTTGGTACCGACTCTCGGAATGGCGGCCGTAGGAACATCGAATGAGGCGCTGATACGGATTTATCCGGTATCGCCTCTGATCGGTGACATGGGTGTTGAGATTTCGAAGTATCGTTTTACGATGGATAAATTTGCGGAAGGATTGTTGCATTTTTATCCTGCAAATCAGTATCATCGGGTTTCGGCATATGACCTTTTGCATGGAAACGTCGATCCGAAGAGAATGGAAGGAAAAATCGTTTTCATAGGATCGAGCGCCCTCGGACTCGATACGCGCCATACGATTACGGACGGGACGATGCGACCTGGAGTATTCGTACATGCGACGTTAGCCGAAAATATTCTAAATAACGATCTCAGTGTTCAACCCGATATCTATAAGCCTTTGGCTATTTTAACTTCATTTTTTACGGCGTTAGTGCTTCTATTTTGGATGAACCGAAAACGCTATTTGCATGTAGTGCTCCTCTTCGCGGCTGCGGCAGTGATCAGTTTCGTATTGACCTATGCTCTTTGGGAATATCATATATACATTTCAATCGGATATTTTGTCATTCCGTTGTTCTCTTTTTTGTTTGTACTCGGGCTATTGATGTTTATTATCGATTATCGGAATACCAAAAAATTTATCGCAGATATGCAAAAAGCGGCAGAGCAAAAACAGCGTCTAAGCAATGCGTTAGAACAAAGTGAAAGTGAACGGGAATATCAAAAAACGATGCTCTTTCAACAATCCAAGTTGGCGGCGATGGGCGAGATGATCGATAACATCGCCCATCAGTGGAGACAGCCTCTTAATATGCTCGGTGTGATCATACAAGATGTCGAATATGCCTATCACTCTGGAAAAGTGAATGAAGATTATCTGCATACGATGAGCAGCGAATCGATGGAACAAATTGTTTTTATGTCGCAAACGATTGAAGACTTTCGTAATTTTGTCAAACCTGACCAGACCAATGCCCCGTTTGATCTGAATGAGGCCGTTTCAAAATCGTTGCAGCTTCTTTCCGGTATGTTTGAATCGCATGGCATTGAAATTGACGTTCGATACTGCGATGTACCTTTGGAAATTAACGGATCGATAAGCGAATTCAAACAGGTGATGATTAATCTTTTGCAAAATTCCCGGGATGCCTTGGATGAGAGAAAACCGGCTTTGCCGAAGATTATTATTCGTCTTTTAACGGAGAATTCCAATGCCGTTTTATCTCTTCAAGACAACGGAGGAGGGATAGCCGAAAATATAATCGGGCGGATTTTTGAACCTTATTTTACGACCAAAGAAGAGGGCAAAGGGAGTGGAATCGGGTTGTATATGTCGTATGCCATCATACGAACCAAAATGGGAGGGAATATCAACGTTGTCAATACGGACGGAGGAACATTATTCACGATTTCGATTCCGTTACGACGCCACGCATGATATATCTTACTCCGGCGCATATTTCTAAGGGGAGTTTGCGTATAATGAGCATTATTCGATTAAAAAGGATTAGGATGCGATTATCTTGGATTACTTTATCAGCTTTATTAGCCTTTAGCGGCTGTGCACAAAAAGGGGCCTTCGATCTATTTAAGATGGATGAAGCGCACGAAAAAGCGATCGAGCAAACACGTACCGGAACAATCGTACTCTCTTTGGAAACTAAAGCGATTATGTCATCACTTTATTTGAATAAAATCGATCCGGCCGACTACAAAGACGGGGAGTATTTTATCGTAGCCGTTTATTTTGAAAATGACGATCGCACGATTAGAGTACGTGAACTCGAGTCAAACGGATATTCGCTGACGCTTAACGGGAAAAAAGCGACGTCGATCGAGTTGCTCGATAGCAAAGATCCCCGCCGCGCTATGATGCCGATCCAAAACAATTGGAATCGTTTTTATTTCGTCCGCTTCAACCCGTCGGCTGAGAGTTCTTTAGTTCTTCAGCTCGAAAATAATCAGACAGGGTCGGTTGCGTTAAGCTATCAAAAATAGCACCGATCGATACGGGTTCACCCAATATCTTTTTATAAATGACATAATTGGCAAGGACCCGCTTGCCGTATTCGCGGCTTTCGGCATTAGAAATCAGCTCCATACTTAAAAACGGCTCGTACGTACCGCTTAGAAACGGGGTTCCGTTTTGAAGCATTCTTTTCGTAAATCCCATTCCACCGTTGTACGCATAGGCGATAAAGACCGGATTATAGAGATATTTTTGCAGATAATTCAGATGCACAATGGCGTATGCAATGTTATGTTCGGGATTGAACATATCATCATACGATGTCGGTTTAAACGGATTGGATTTGGCAATCTCATCTACGACGAACGGCATCAGCTGCATTAGTCCCAATGCAAACGAACGGGAAATCAGTCCGGGGATCAATCGCGTCTCCTGACGCATCAACGCGTACACGATCGCTTTTTGATCGTTTGTCAGGTTTTGCATATATTGATTGTACGGCATCGTAAAGTCGTGGATGAGCGGTGTGTAGGCACGCTCTATCATGTAGGCCTGTACCGCAACCGAATCTTCACCGTCGTAACGTTCGATCAGATTAACCAAAGTGTCGGGAGTAGAGGCTTCGATCTCTTTATGCAGGGAATTCCATATGAAAGGATCATCCCCCCTGAAACCGCCGGGGCCCGATGTCGGAAGCGTCGTAAAATAATTTTCGGTATCAATCCCTAATTTCTCTTTGGCATAGAGGG
>NZ_CALDDG010000099.1 GCF_937936435.1 uncultured Sulfuricurvum sp.
CCTCCGTTTAGACGATGAAATCACGACGCCGACACAGGTTAAAAACAGTGCGCAAAGTGCCTATAAAGTCTCGACACAAACAGACACGACGATCGGTGAAATCGTAAAAACACTTGAATCGATGAAAGTTAAACTGGTCAATGCCGCCACCGATTCGAACTCCGATACCAGTATGCAAGCTATCGCAAAAGAGTTGCGCGGATTGCAAAACCACCTTTTAACGTTAGCTAATACCTCGATAGGCGGGCAATATCTCTTTTCCGGAACAGCCACTTCCGTTAAGCCTATCTCATCGGATGGAACGTATCAGGGTAATGATAAAGACCTTGAAGCATTTTTGGGTTCAGGAGTCAAACAAAAATACAATATCAGCGGTTCACAACTCTTTTTAGGCGAAGAGAGTAAAATCACCCGAACTATCACTACAAACGTTGCTCAGATGAGCCTAAACGACTTATATCCGGATATTATGCAAAATCCTGACACGCCGAGAAGTGCATCTGAAGAAAGTTACATTACAGGCAGCAGCACAATCCGCGATTTAATGGGTGACAACGATGCTGATACAACCAACGACACAACCCGTTCATCCTATTTCTATGTAGAAGGGACACGTACCGACGGTACGACCTTCAAATCAAAAATCCAAATGGGGATGGATGATACCATGGATGATTTGATGCATCAAATTGCCCTTGCCTATGATCCAAATACGGCTTCACCGACTGCAAATCAGGTAAATGTTTCCCTGAACGCCAACGGACAAATAGAAATCACCGATAAAATAGCGGGTTCAAGCAAACTGGACTTTCATATGGTCGGTGCCGTCGATTTTGACTCGACCAATGCAGGTGACGCCGCCGATATATCAGATGCTATGTATGGCGCTAGCGCCGGAAGTATCGATAATCTGCAATCCGGCACGACTGATTTTGAAACGGCTGCTGTCACAACTCCCGGGCTTTATGTCAAAGAGTTCACCAAAAGCGGTTTCACTTCTCCGGCAGGTGTAAGCAATACGCTAGAAGGAGTCAACTACGACCGTACCAATTTTGAACAAGACGGTTCAAAACTGACATCGAACATTTCTCAAATCAATAAAAATGACAACAGTTTTGCGACTGCAACGACCAAACTTCTCGATGTTGCCGGGGTAAATACCCTTGACGGACAACAGATGATTATTAACGGAACCGATGTCAACGGAAATCCTTTTACAGCCCAAATCGATCTTGCCACAGCGGGATCAACTTTTTCATTAGACGGCGGTACGACCAACTACGATATTTTCAATACCCAGACTCCGCGTGTGGCAGCAGATGCGGACTCGATGACATATCAACAGCTAATGGACGTCGTCAATATGGCAATGACTGGCAATCTTCCGGCTACAAATACAGCCGCCGACTATGATACGGCAATCACGGCATCCAATTCAAAAGCATCGGTACAACTCGACAGTTCCGGGCGTATGGTCTTTGAAGATAAAGTAAACCCTTCGACGAATGCTTCCCTCTCAATCTATGATGCGGGATCGGATACCTATCCCGCATCGGGAACAAGTGGTGGATCCATTTTTACGTTTAATGCAAATAGTGCGTTAACCGTTCGCGATGCAAAAACCGACTTTTTTGCCCAGATCGAAGAGATGATCAAATCCGTTGAAGAGGGAAAAACACGCGCAAACGGCAGTGATGCAGCTGATCCGAGAAATATCGGGATACAAAACGCTATTCAAATGCTCGACGATCTTAGCGATCACGTCAGCCGTATGCAGACCGAGGCAGGATCGTATTCGCAAGTATTACAGGCATCTTCCGATCGTACCTCTATGCTCATCATAAGTACAAAAACACTTCAATCCGACGTCATCGATACAGATATTGCCGAAGCAACGCTTAGAATGCAGCAACTCAGCCTCAATTATCAGGCAATGCTCTCTAGCATCTCGAAGGTATCCAAGCTCTCTCTCGTCAATTATGTATAACACTCTGCAATAAAAGGGGCTTCTCTCCCCTTTTTTGCTATAATTTATCTACTTTTACAACTTATCCAAGGATTACCTATTTTACGCGATACACTGTTTATTGCCGGGTTCGGTATTTTATTTTATTTGGGGTTAGCCACTATCATCAGCGATGCATCTATTATCGGTGCATACGGAGCCTCCTTTGCCTCTGCAAACATATACGTCTTCGGCTATGTCGCCTACACTTATCTTTTGCTCTTAATGGTCCCTTTGTTTTACTGGTATAAATACGACGGTCCTATCGTTCGACGTTTGGAAATGGCCGGTGTTTTTTCTCTCCTTTTTTTTGCCCTCCTCTTTTTTCAGGCGATGGTGGTAGAAGGAACCTATCGCGGTGCATTCGGAGGTGTCATCGTCGATTTTATCTCCGTATATATCGGGACATTCGGATTATGGACATTATGGCTGATGATGGTGGCCGTATCGGTTGTCTTGGTCATGGAACAAAGTCTATCCGAACTTGCCCAACCTATTAAAGAGTATATGGATAAACCGCTCCCAACACCAAAAAAAGTGCAAAAATCGCAGAATGAACCTATTTCCGATAATCAAACACCCTCCGCAGATGACTTCTCCGCATATTCCGCAAGCCAACAAACAGAGGAGGAGGAGGAAGAAGATTCCTTCTCGTTAGACGTCGCTGCAGTAGAGAAAGAAGATCTTCCGCTTGAAAACCGTCAAGTATTGCCGGTACAGGAATCGATCCCGCATCAAACCGTTGCACCTCTTCTATCCGAGCCAGTAGTCGCTGAAGAAAACGCTCCAAAAGAGTCGACGATATTAAGTATGGCAAAAAAAGTCAAAGAGAGCAAACAGCATGCACTTGTCGTCGATGAACTGGAAGAAAATAAAATGCTTCTAGAGCAGATTGACAAAGGAGTCAGCGAAAAACCGAAAAATTTCAAACTCCCTTCCATCGATTTTTTTCAAAATCCGCCTAAGAAACAGACTTTGGTGGATGAAGCGGAGCTGGATGATAAAATTCGCGATCTTATCGAAAAACTGGGCCATTTCAATATCGAGGGTGACGTCGTCCGTACTTATGCGGGGCCTGTCGTCTCAACCTTCGAATTCAAACCTGCAGCCAATATCAAAGTATCAAAAATTCTAGGTTTGCAAGATGATTTGGCAATGGCACTTCGGGCACAAACGATACGTATACAAGCACCAATCCCAGGAAAAGATGTTGTCGGTATCGAAATTCCGAACAAATCGGTAGAGACAATCTATCTCAGAGAGATGCTGGAAAGCAAACTTTTTCAGGAGGCGGCATCTCCATTGACACTGATCCTAGGCAAAGATATTGTCGGAAAACCTTTTATCACCGATCTTAAAAAGCTTCCGCACCTTCTTATCGCCGGAACGACCGGAAGCGGGAAAAGTGTCGGTATCAATTCCATGATTCTGAGCCTTTTATATAAAAATTCTCCGGATCAACTGAAACTGCTAATGATCGATCCGAAGATGTTGGAATTCTCGATCTATAATGACATTCCACACCTTCTGACACCCGTTATCACGAACCCCCAGGTGGCGACTTCGGCACTCAACAACATGGTATATGAAATGGAACGTCGTTATCAACTGATGAGCGAAACCCGAACCAAAAATATCGAAAATTATAACGATAAAGCCAAAGTCGAAAAACGCGATCTCCTCCCATACATCGTCGTCATCATCGATGAATTAGCTGATTTGATGATGACCAGCGGTAAAGATGTGGAATATTCAATCGCTCGGTTAGCTCAAATGGCACGTGCCAGCGGTATCCATCTCATCGTTGCAACCCAGCGTCCGAGCGTCGATGTCGTCACCGGATTGATTAAAGCCAACCTCCCCTCACGTATCAGTTATAAAGTAGGACAAAAGATCGACAGTAAAATCATCCTCGACGGTATGGGAGCCGAATCGCTGTTAGGACGTGGTGACATGCTCTTTACCCCTCCGGGTATGAGTGGTCTAGTCCGTCTGCATGCTCCATGGAGTACCGAAGTCGAAATCGAAAAAGTGGTCGATTTCCTCAAATCGCAGCGCGAGCCGGAATACGATCGCCGTTTTTTACGCGATAAAGAAGATATCACGAAAACAGACGGGGGAAGCGGGAACGATGAAGAAGTGGATGAGCTGTACGAAGAAGCCAAAAATATTGTCCTGAGTGAACAAAAAACATCTATCAGTTACCTGCAAAGACGCCTTCAAATCGGCTATAACCGCTCTGCCCGCCTTATAGAGCAGCTAGAAAATAACGGTATTCTCTCCGCACCCAATGCTAAAGGCAACCGCGATATCATTGCCGAAACCCCTTTTTAATTCTCCTGACGGAGAGTCTTTATTCCTTTTTTTGTAACTTTATTACTCTTTCTATAGTTTTATATATTTCTATTTTAGTGTCCATTATTTTTACATGTGTTACAAATATAAACATATATCTACTTTATTGGCCTTCATATTGTGTATTTTTGTAACATTATTACAAAACTCATTTTTTCTTCTGTTATAATCATTGAAAATTAACTGGCACAGGAGTCACTATGGCTTTTATGGACGAATACAAAGCACACGTAGCAGAACGGGCGGCTCAAGGGATACCTCCATTCCCACTTACAAAAGAGCAAGTTACTGAGTTAGTAGCACTCATTACAGCTGAAAGTTCCAAAAACGATGAGTTGGTAACAATGTTAGCAGAACGTGTCAATCCGGGTGTTGACGACGGCGCGCATGTTAAGGCTGCATTTTTACATCAAGTACTCCAAGGCCAAGTAAAAGCTTTCTTGGCGGACAACAGCGATATCAACAGTGATGATCATAAAAAAGCGGCGATCAAAATTCTCGGTAAAATGGTCGGAGGCTACAACGTCAAACCTCTTATAGATGCACTTAGCAATGATGCAATCGCAAACGAAGCGGCACATGAGCTTAAACATACCCTTTTGGTTTATGATGCATTTAACGATATCGTTGATCTTTCAAAAACCAATAAATACGCAAAAGAAGTTCTTCAATCATGGGCCGATGCTGAGTGGTTTACCGCTAAAAAGCCTCTTGTTGAAAAATTCAGCGTAGTCGTTTTCAAATTCCCGGGTGAAACCAATACCGATGACCTCTCTCCTGCGAGTGCGGCATTTACCCGTTCAGATATTCCGCTCCACGCAACAACGATGTTGAGTGCAAAAATGCCTGAAGGTATTGCAAAAATCGCTGAGTTGAAAGAAAAAGGGATGCAAATCGCTTACGTCGGTGACGTTGTCGGAACCGGTTCAAGCCGCAAATCTGCCGCTAACTCGGTTCAATGGCACATGGGTGACGATATCCCCGGTATCCCGAATAAACGTACCGGCGGTGTCGTAATCGGAAGCATCATCGCTCCGATTTTCTTTGCTACGTGTGAAGATTCCGGTGCATTGCCGATCGAAGCCGATGTTAGCCAAATGGAAACCGGTGACGTACTCGATATCGATACAAAAGCGGGAACGATT
>NZ_CALDDG010000100.1 GCF_937936435.1 uncultured Sulfuricurvum sp.
CGGGTATCGGCGATCAGCATACCGGCGATAAATGCCCCCAGCGAATAGGTAAATCCCATCGTATGCGCCAGTAAGGAAGCTCCGATCAGGATCGAAAACACCGAACCCAAAAAGAGTTCTTCGAGTTCGGTTTTGGCTGAAAACTGAAGCAGCGCATTAACGATTTTGTCCCCGATCGTAAACATAAATACCACGACGAAAACAGCGGAGATCACGGTTTTCAGAAAGATTTCACCGATGGATGCTCCGTCATTGGAGAGGAAGGTAATGAGAAGTAGAATCGGAATGACCGCTAAATCCTGAAAGATCAAAATCCCCATCGATTTTTGCCCGTAAGGGGTATGAATGTCTTTGGACTCTTTAAGGTACGTCAGGACGATGGCGGTGGAAGAGAGCGAAAACGCGAGCGAAATAATCAGCGACGTGTTGAAATTGAGTCTGAAAAGGTAATAAGAGAGTAAAAATATGACGACTACGCTGAATACGACCTGCAACAAGCCGTTAGTGAGGAGAATATCTTTCATTTTCTTGATTTTTTCGAGACTGAGTTCCAGCCCGATGGTAAACATCAAAAAGACGATTCCGAATTCTCCGATCAGCTCTAAAGAGTCATTGCCCATACCATTGAAGCCGAAAAGATAGCTGATGATGGTTCCTGTACCGATATAGCCTAAAATGTGGGAGATGCCGAGGCGTTTTAGAATGATATTGAGTACCGTGGCGATGGCAACGGTTAAAAAAATTGATAAGAGTAATTGTTCCATGATGGAAATTATAGTGAACAATTGCCGTTTCAGGTGGCTAATTTATGGTTAAAAAGTAGGCTTGCGTAGAGAATTTACAAAAGAATGAGCCGCTCTCTCGTATCCTCATACGTTTTTGTCTCTAAAATGAGATTGATTTTAGCATTTGGTATCTCATCCACGACGATAATCGCCGAGGTATTAAACGGGTTTCTTGTAAGGCGAGAACGAAGTGCAATTTCGGTTTCGATCAACGGTGTGTTAAACATCAACTCTTTTGTATTTTGATATGCGGATGAGGTTAGGGCATTAAACGTTTCAATAGTAATCAATCGAACCTCTTCGCGATTCAGAAAAAATTGTCCGTCAATCTCAAAATCGATATTTCCCTGTGCCTGGGTACGGTTGATGATCGAATAGAAGAGGGGATAGGAGGGGATGATTTCTGAACCGACTTTGAGAGAAGAACGGAGGAGGCGGTAGTTTAAAAACCGTTCTTTGATGATGCGATAAGGGGTGCCTTGATCTTCTAGCTTCATCCGTTTTTTATAGAGTTCCAAACGCTCTTCGATCGAAGCAGGGAGGATTTGGCGAGAAATAGGGGAGAACATCTCATCCATCAGGCGGTGCTGCTGATCGCGCTGCATGGTGAGCCCGTAGATACAGCCGCAGTAGTCTTGACGGTAGAGCTGCTGTTCTTTGCTAACGCGACCTTGATCGTTGGTTCCGCCATTTTTGCGGTAATCGAATGCGATAAATTCGACACCATGTGTTGAATGGAATGCATCGCCCGATTTTTTGAGCTGTTCTTGCGATTTTAGGGGGCTGACGAGGAGGGTTGTGGTCATGGAGGTTTCGCCGAGTTCGAGCGCTTTGTGGGCGCTTACCTCGAAACGTTTGTCAAAGCATACTTCACAGCGTGAGCCTTTTTCCGGCTCTTTTTCGAGTCCCCGGACGGCATCCATCCAGTTTTCATAATCATAAGGGCCTACTATCAGCTCAATGCCCAGTTTTTTGCAGCTGCGTTCCACATCGAGAAGTCGGAGGCGGTATTCGCTGTAAGGGTGGATATTGGGATCATAGAAGAACCCGACGAGCTTTTCGTCAGGGTACTCCTGCTGCAGTTTCTCCATAAAGAAATGGGAATCGACGCTGCAGCAGATATGGACTAGCATGAATTAGTCGCGAGAAGCTAAAATCTCTACAGATTCGATGGTGTCGCGCATTTGAATGCTGTCTAGAACCGCCATAGATTCCGCATCGTCCGCTTCGATACCGCCGAATACGGTGTGTACGCCGTCAAGATGCGGGCAGCTTACGAAACAGATGAAGAATTGGCTTCCTCCGGTGTTTGGCCCTGCGTGTGCCATAGAAAGAGTTCCTTTGACGTGACGGTGTTTGTTAAGCGACGTTTCACACGGAATCGCCCAACCCGGTCCGCCTGTACCTGTACCGTGCGGGCATCCGCCCTGAGCCATGAATCCAGGGATTACACGGTGAAAGTTAAGCCCGTTGTAGTAACCGTCATTCACCAAAGCGGCAAAGTTCGCAACTGTATTCGGAGTTTCGTCATTGTAGAGCTTGATCCACATAACTCCTTTTGCAGTGGTCATTTTTGCCCATTGATAATTTGCCAACTCTTCGGGAGTGACATCGTAAGTTTTAAGTTCTTTGCGTCCGAACATAGTAGTGATCCTTGCGGGAGTTTTTTGCAATTATAGTGGATAAATCTTAACTATCCGAATGTAATGGGTTATAATTGAGGAATTTAATTCCCCTAAGGATGCTATTTGGAGTCATGGCTACAGCAGCGATTGTCCCGTATCAGTCTGCGTGATCTGCATTTTTATCCGATCGTTTTTATCTTGGTATTTACGGTGGTCTTCTCCTCACTGTTAATCTATGACGAATATCGGGGATTTACCAAAACCGTCCATATCGATATGCCCTCAGGTGCCGAAGAGAATGTGACATCTTTGCATCCGCATACATTAAATAAAGCATTTCGGGGACGATTGATCAAAATCGTCTTGGAAATATCGACGCTGGCGTTGATATTGTTCGGTTTCATCGTCGGAGTCTCAAAAATTGCCAATGCGATGATCGCCAAAGAGCTGGAGACGTTTTTTAAATTTTTCGAGTCGGCCCATTCGGATATCAAGCAGATCAATCCGGACGAACTTTATTTTACCGAGTCCAAAAAAATGGCGGAATATGCCAATGAAATGGCAATGACGCTTCAGGAACAAAAAGAGACGCTGCAGCGGTTAAACAGTTCCTTGGAAGAGAGGGTACAGCTGAAAACAAAAGCGTTGCAGCAAAAAAACGACGCTCTCGAAGAGGAGCAAAAATTTTCGCAAGGATTGTTGGAGTCGCACAAGCAGTTTATCCGGTATGCGATCCACGAGACCCATACGCCGCTCTCTGTCATTATGGCCAATATCGAACTCTTTACGATGAACGAGGGACGTAACCGTTATCTGGCAAAAATCGAAGCCGCGGTGAAAAATATCTTCAGTATTTATGACGATTTGAGCTATCTGGTCAAAAAAGATCAGATCGATTATCCGAAAAAAGCGATCGACTTGGGAGAATACGTCGAAAAACGGCTGGAGTTCTTCGATGAGGTTGCGCAGTTTTCCAATCTGACATTTCACTATACCCGTCCGGAATATCCTGCATGGATACAGTTTAATGAAACGAAACTTCAGCGGGTTATCGACAACAACTTGACGAATGCGATAAAATACACGAAAAACGGCGAAACAATACGCGTCGGTGTCGAATCGGATACGCAAGAGAGCCGATTCTGGGTCGAGAGCAAGTCTCAAAAGATTCATGATGAGCAAAAGATTTTCGAGGCGTATTACCGCGAGCGGAAAAAAAAGGACGGTTTCGGATTGGGACTCAGTCTGGTCAAGGCGATTTGCGACGAAGACAACGTGGAGATCAAGATCTTTTCAAACCGCGATGCGACACGGTTCGAATATGTTTTTAGAAAGGACGGCGGTGAAAATACTTCTTCTTGAAGACGAACAGATGCTGAGCGAAGCGATACATGAATATCTGCTGGCGTTGGGGCATCAGGTCGTAGTTTTTTATGACGGGTACGATGCGCTTGCCGGATTGAAAAAAGAGACGTTCGATCTGCTGGTATTGGATATCAACGTCCCCGGAATCGACGGTCTGGATTTGCTCGAAGAACTGCATACGATGAAAATACGCCCTCCGACCATCTACATCAGCGCTTTGGTCGATATCGAAGGGATTAGCCGTGCATACGATCTGGGATGCTACGATTATCTGAAAAAACCGTTTCATCTCAAAGAGCTCGCACTGCGTATCGATAAAGTGATCCAGAACAGTGCCACCCCTCAAAATCACATCCGTTTATCTAAAAGTTACGGATACGATGTTTCGACATCGACTTTAGTGTGTGATAACGTAACACAACCGTTGACGAAGCGCCAACTCCAAATTATCGACCTGTTGGCCAAAAATCGGGGAAGAGTTGTCGATTTCGACCAGTTTCGCGCCTATATATGGGATGATGAGTACGTGGATAACGCGACTATACGGGCTGAAGTGAGCCGATTGAAAAAAAGTCTCAAAGAGGATTTCATCCAAAACATTCGTGCGATAGGTTACATGATCGATATTCCTCGCAATTAATATGTTACTTTTTTACTCATAATCCCTCTAAACTCTTTTAAGTACGTAGATAATTTTTTCTAATTCGGTAATTGCTACGTTAATGCTACGTTTCGTTCTCATAATGACACTGATAAAAAATTTAGTTCAAGGAGTGAGGATGAGAGGTACAGTATCTCTATCGCTTTTAGCGTCGGTTTTGGTACTCAACGCTACGGCGGCCGATGATCTTGTCGGAATGTTCAGCGAGGGGAAAGTAAGCGGGCAGTTCCGCGAATTTTCGATCAGCCGTGATTATGACGGTTCACCGACCTATACACGAAGCGCCAATACCCTCGGCGGATACATCAAATACGAAACCGGAGCATGGAACGGGTTAAGTTTGGGTGCGGCGGCGTATGCCACAATCGGGTTTCACTTAGAAGACCGTACAGACTGGAAACAAGTAGACCCGACTCTCCTCGGTTCACACAATGAAAACGATATTTATCTCGGAGAAGCGTATCTCCAATATAAATACGCTAACACGACATTTAAAGCCGGACGCCAAAAATTGGATACTCCGATGGCGGGAAGCGATGATGCCCGTATGCTTCCGAACCTCTTTGAAGCGTATGTATTGACGAATACGGACGTCAAAGATACGACATTGATCGCGGCGCATGTAACGAAATTCGCAGCCGGGACGTTTGCGAATGCCTACAATATCCCAAGCAGCGGATCGGCGGCAGCTATAGCGTCGGGTCAAGCGCTTGCGTTAACATCGGGTTACAGCGGTGTCACGGATGGAACCGCATATGTAGGCCAATTCGAAGATATGGGCAAATACGCGATCGGTGACAGCACCGGAGGCGTGAGTGTCGCTGCTGCGGTTTATACCGGAATTCCCGGATTGAAACTTCAACTATGGGATTATTATGCGCATGATATCCTCAATGCCGTTTATGCGGAGGCAAACTACGGATGGGCTTATGCAAGCGGTATCGCTCCGTATGTCGGCGCGCAATGGATCAATGAACGCGATGTCGGTTCGAACAATGTCATCGATAAAGTCGAGAGCGATTTTATCGCCGCAAAAGTCGGGGTGAAAGTAGCGAATTTCGACATCTACGCTGCCGTTTCACAAAACAGCAAAGACTCTTCGGCCGCGGTTAACGGCGGAACGATTTCTCCGTGGGGCGGGATGCCTGCATATACGCAGGGGATGGTTACACGTCACCAGTTCATGGCGGGAACCGATGCATGGAAAGTTGCCGGAAGCTATAACTGGAAAGATATGGGGATTAATTTGAATACGGGTGTTTATTATGCCTCTTTCGATATGGACGAGCTGAACGGATATTCCGACGGACATGCGTGGACAGCGACGGAATCGGGATTCGACATCATTTTTGTTCCTGAAACGATTAAGAAATTGCAACTGCGTTTCCGCGGAAATTTTCCGCGTGACTTTAAAGAAACGGCAACAACCCACACGGATTGGAATGAATACCGTTTCATCGCCAATTATAACTTTTAAAGGAGTTTCACTATGAAACAAGAGATGGTTGATCGTATCAAAAACGATCCGGATTTTATTCTTTTGACCCGTGAGCGCAGCAAGTTTGCATGGACGCTTACGATTATTATGTTGGCGATTTATTTCGGATTCGTTTTGACGATTGCATTCGATCCGTTGATTTTGGGAACTCCGCTCTCCAGCGGCTCTGTGACAACCATCGGGATTCCTATCGGAATTGCCGTCATCATCAGTGCTTTTATCCTTACAGGGATATATGTACGCCGTGCAAACGGAGAATTTGACGAGCTTAGCGCACGTATCAAAGAGAAAGCGAAGGGAGAATAATGAAAACGTTACTTTTGGTATTGCTCTCGGCGGCTGCGTATGCAGGCGAAGCATTGAGCGGAGCGGTTGAAAAACAACCGTTGAATATGTCGGCGATTACGATGTTTATCATTTTCGTCGGAGCGACTCTAGGGATCACCTACTGGGCGGCTAAACGGACGAAAACGGCAAAAGATTTCTATACTGCCGGCGGCGGAATCACCGGGTTCCAAAACGGTATGGCGATTGCCGGAGATTATATGTCTGCGGCATCGTTTTTGGGGATTTCGGCCCTTGTATACTCAAAAGGGTATGACGGGTTGATCTATTCGATCGGGTTCTTGGTCGGTTGGCCGATCATTTTGTTCATGGTGGCGGAACAGCTTCGTAACCTCGGTAAATATACGTTTGCCGATGTCGCTTCGTATCGTTTGCGCCAAACGCCGATCCGTACTTTGGCGGCGTTCGGTTCGATTGTAACGGTTATTTTGTATCTGATCGCTCAAATGGTCGGTGCGGGTAAATTGATCCAGCTTCTGTTTGGTTTGGAGTATGAAGTAGCGGTTATTCTCGTCGGTGTGTTGATGATCCTTTACGTAACGTTCGGGGGAATGCTCGCGACGACATGGGTTCAAATCATCAAAGCGTTCTTGCTCCTCTCGGGTGCGACGTTCATGGCGATTGCGGTTATGGCTCATTACGATTTTAATTTCGAATCGTTGTTTGCAACGGCGGTCAGCATGAAAGACCAGTCGATTATGGCTCCGGGCGGTTTGGTAAGCGATCCGATTTCGGCGATCTCTTTGGGTATCGCGTTGATGTTCGGTACAGCCGGGCTTCCGCATATCCTTATGCGCTTTTTCACCGTCAGCGATGCGAAAGAGGCACGTAAATCGGTTTTCTATGCGACAGGATTCATCGGATATTTCTATATCTTGACGTTCATCATCGGTTTCGGTGCGATCGTTATGGTTTTCCAAAACCCGCAATATCTTGACGTTGCGAAACAAGCGGTTGAGGGCGGTGCTCCGATTCTCGGCGGAAACAACATGGCGGCGATCCACCTTTCTCATGCGGTAGGGGGCGATTTCTTCCTCGGATTTATCTCTGCGGTAGCGTTCGCAACAATCCTTGCGGTTGTTTCGGGTCTTACCTTGGCGGGGGCTTCGGCGATTTCGCATGACTTGTATGCCAGCGTTATCAAAAAAGGAAAAACAGACGGGTTGATGGAGATGAAAGTTTCTAAAGTCGCCACAATCGTTTTGGGAATCGTAGCGATCTTTTTGGGAATTATTTTTGAAGACCAAAACATCGCGTTCATGGTCGGATTGGCGTTCGCGATTGCGGCAAGTGCCAACTTCCCGATTTTGTTCCTCTCTATGTTCTGGTCAAAATTGACAACACGCGGTGCATTGTTGGGCGGTTCGCTCGGTCTTGCTACGGCTGCGGTCTTGGTGATCCTCGGGCCGACCGTATGGGTTGACGTATTAGGAAACGCGGAAGCGATTTTCCCGAATAAATATCCGGCTCTGTTCTCGGTAACAGCGGCATTCGTCGGTATCTGGTTCTTCTCGATCACCGATAACAGCGAAGATGCGAAAAAAGAGAAAGAGGCGTTCGAAGCACAATATATCCGAAGCCAAACCGGTATCGGTGCCGAAGGTGCCGTTGAACATTAATCTGTTGTCAAACAGCAGCCACAAAAACACTAAAAGGGGCGCAAGCCCCTTTGGCGTTTAAACAGGAGTAGACTTGAGTCTTTTTGACCAAAAAGCACTTTTGATGTCGATTCATCCGTTTGACCTTTTGAGTGAAAGGATGATCGAAAAACTGATGACCCAGATGGATATCACCTACTATCCGACGGATACGATTCTGATCGCTCCGAGGGTACGGGCGGAGTCTCTCTACATTATCATCAAAGGGATTGTGAACGAAAGTATCGACGGGGAACTCCAAAACGTATACGGTGAACGCGACAGCTTTGACGCCAACGCCCTGATATACGGAAATACCCAAAGTACCTTCAGTGTTGCCGAAGATCTCATCTGCTACGAACTCCCTAAAGAAGCATTTTTAAACCTCCTCCAAGACGTCGAATCTTTCCAAAATTATTTTATGCAGGATTTCATCACTAAGCACCAAAATCTAAAAGAGCGTCAGCATCAAAACGAGCTTACCCCTTTTATGGTCGCACGGGTCGACGAACTCTATCTGCACGCTCCCTGTTTCGTCGATGCCTCACAGTCGATTCTATCGGCTTTGCGTACTATGGCAGAACAAAACGCAAAAGTGATTCTGGTTCGAGAAGGCGAGATAAACGGTATCGTGACCGATACCAATCTGCGGGAGAAAGTGCTTTTGGCCGGAAAAAGCAGCGATGATGCTATCGGTGAAATTGCGACTTACGGTTTGATTACGATCGAGCGAAGCGATTTTTTATTTAATGCATTGCTACTCTTTACCAAATACAGTGTAAAACGTCTGGTCGTCGTAGAGGGGGATAAAATCGTCGGCATCTTGGAACAACTCGACCTCCTGAGCCATTTTGCCAACCATACCCATCTCATCGCCGCATCGATAGAACGGGCGACATCGATTGATGAGCTGCACAGCATCCAACGCTCGATTTTACAGGTAGTTCGTTCGCTTACCTCTAAAGGGGTGCGCGTCCGTTACGTCTCCAAACTCGTCAGCGAGCTGAATGCGAAGGTGTATCGGAAAGTATATGAGATGGTTCTCCCCAAAGCATTGCAGGAGAAATGCGCTTTGATCGTGATGGGCTCGGAAGGGCGCGGAGAGCAGGTGCTCCGTACCGATCAGGACAATGCGCTGATTATCCGCGACGGGGAAGACGAAAGCGTTTTTGAACCGTATATGATGCAGCTGAATGAAAATCTGCTCCGTTTGGGCTTCCCGAAATGCAGCGGTAACGTGATGGTTTCCAACCCGTACTGGCGCCGGAGTGTTACCGGATACAAAAAGCTGATTTCCGAATGGATCGCGACGTTGAACGAAGAGACGCTTATGGGACTCTCCATCTTTTTGGATGCCCATTGTGTTGCGGGGGACGTAACGCTGCTCGAAGAGTGCCAAAGTTATCTTTTGGAAAGTTTCGAGGGACGAAACGACGTGATGGCCCATTTAGCCAAAGCGACGCTGGCGTTTGAAACGCCGCTGAGTATGTTTTCGGGCTTTGTCCTCGGACGGAGCGGACATGAGAGTGAACTCGATATCAAAAAAGGGGGAATCTTTGCGATTGTCCACGGTATACGGGTTTTGGCATTGGAACATAAAATCGGCGTGACCAACACGACGGAACGGATCAAAGAGCTGAACAACAGCGGCATTTTCGATAAACGATTCGCCAGTGAACTGATCGAAGCGTACGATACGCTTCTCAGCATCCGTTTGCGTTCGATGCTCTCTCAAAAACAGGGAGAAGAGGAAAATTACATCAATCCGAAACTCTTGAATAAAGCCGATAAAGACTTGCTCAAGGATGCATTCAAAATCGTTAATACGTTCAAGAAATTTTTGACGTACCATTTTCATCTGGGAATGGTGGTGTGATGCTGGCAAGTTTTAAACACGCATGGAACCGCAGATCGTTGAAAGATGATGCTTATGCATGGCTGTTTGAACCTTATTACGGTGATGAAGTGGTCGTATTCGATACCGAAACGACCGGATTGGATACGAAAAAAGACGAAGTTCTCAGTATCGGAGCGGTCAAAGTTAAAGGCGACCGGATACTGACTTCGGAAAGTTTTGAAATTTTTTTAAAACCTTCCCGCGAAATCAGTGCGGAAAGTATTAAAATTCATCATATACGTCCGTGTGATTTGGAAGACGCCGTCGAACCTCTTGAGGGGATACGGAGATTTTTGAATTTCATCGGAAACCGCCCTCTGGTGGGCTATTATCTGGAATTTGACATGGCGATGATCAATCGGAGTATCAAACCGTGGCTGGGAATAAATCTCCCGAATCAGCAGATTGAGGTGTCAGGAATCTATTTCGATAAGAAAATTGCACTGATTCCACAAGCAAATATTGATTTACGCTTTGATACAATCCTACGTGATTTAAATATCCCGAGAATGGGACAGCACAACGCGCTAAATGACGCGATTATGACCGCAATGGTCTATATTAAATTAAAACATACCATTAAACTACACTAAGGAGTCTTACCTATGAGCGATACCGTAAAACCGACATTTCAGCCGAACCGTGAGTTTGCAAAGCAAGCCCGCATCAAAAATATGTGCGAATACCATGATTTGCAAACATGGGCACATGAGGATTATGAAGGGTTCTGGGGGCATTTCGCCAATGAAAAAATTGATTGGTTTCAACCGTACACGCAGGTTCTTGATGAGAGCAACGTACCTTTTTACAAATGGTTTGTGAACGGGAAACTCAATGTTGCTTACCAATGTATCGACCGACATTTAAATTCGCGCAAAAATAAAGCGGCAATCATTTTCGAAGGTGACCGCGGCGACAAACAAATCATTACCTATCTTGAGCTTTATTACAACGTTAATAAATTCGCGAATCTTTTGAAAAACGAGTTCCATGTCAAAAAAGGCGATCGCGTCGTTATCTATATGCCGATGATCCCGGAAGCGGCGTACGCAATGCTTGCATGTGCACGTATCGGTGCAATCCACTCGATCGTATTCGGCGGATTCTCTGCAGAAGCGTTGAAAGACCGTATCGAAGATGCTGAAGCAAAAGTCGTCATTACTGCTGACGGTGCGTTCCGTAAAGACAAACCGTATATGCTCAAACCGGTGGTTGACCAAGCGATCACCGAAAATTCTCCGGTTGAAAAAGTGCTTGTGGTTGAGCGCAACAACGAAGACATCACATGGGTTGCGGGACGTGACTACTCGTATAACGAGTTGATCAAATCGCAATCGAGCATTTGTGAAGCGGAAGTTATGGATGCGGAAGATCCGTTATTCCTCCTTTACACTTCAGGTTCAACCGGAAAACCGAAAGGGGTTCAACACAACTCTGCTGGATACATCCTTTGGGCTCAAATGACGATGGAATGGGTATTTGACGTAAAAGAAAACGATACCTACTGGTGTACGGCTGACGTAGGCTGGATTACCGGACATACCTACATCGTATACGGACCGCTTGCGATGGGTGCGACTACTGTGATGTTTGAAGGGGTACCTACGTACCCTGATGCGGGACGTCCGTGGAAAATGGTCGAAGAATACAAAATCAACCAATTCTACACCGCTCCGACAGCAATCCGCGTATTGCACAAAACGGGTGAAGATGAGCCCTCTAAATACGATCTCAGCAGCCTGAAAGTTCTCGGAACCGTCGGTGAGCCGATCGACCCTCCGGCGTGGAAATGGTACTATGAAGCAGTCGGCTCTAGCAAATGTGCGATCGTCGATACTTACTGGCAAACCGAGACGGGTGGACATATCGTTTCTCCGTTGCCGGGGGCAACTCCGATCAAACCGGCTTGCGCAACATTCCCGCTTCCGGGTATCATGGCGGAGATTCTTGATCCGCAAACCGGTGTCAAAGTACCGGCAGGTGAGGGCGGTTATATGTGCGTCACCCGTCCTTGGCCGTCAATGATCCGCGGAATCTGGGGCGATCCTGAGCGTTTCGTGAAATCGTATTTCGGCGATGTCAAAAAAGACGGTGTTCCGGTTTATTTCACCGGAGACGGTGCTATTTATGATGAAGAGGGCTACATCACCATCACAGGACGTACGGACGACGTTATCAACGTTTCGGGTCACCGTATGGGAACCGCCGAAGTTGAAGCCGCATGTAAAAAGCATCCGAACGTTGCCGAGGTAGCCGTTGTCGGTAAACCGCACGACATCAAAGGTGAAGGTATCTTCGCGTATATCGTTCTCAAAAGCGATGACACAGTCGGTGAAGAGATGGAGATGGTCAAAGAGATCAACAAAGTGATCATGAAAGAGATCGGTAATATCGCGATCTGCGATGACATCGTTTTCGTACCGGGCTTACCGAAGACACGTTCAGGTAAAATCATGCGCCGTATTCTTCGCTCTGTCGCCAAAGGCGAAGCGATTACTCAGGATATTTCGACTCTCGAAGATCCGTCTATCGTTGCGACGATCGAAAAGAAAGTTAAAGGGTAATTACCTCTTTTTCTCCTCCTTTCCCGCTTCGGCGGGAATTGTATAAATTTTCCCTCAAATTCATAATCTCTTATTTGTCTTTTCAATATTTTTCAGCTATTCTATCTATACAAAATAAAACAGGATAATGAGACATTGATGACAGAAACTAAACTCATATCCACTAGTCAACTTTCCAAGAATCTTTCCTATCTTCAAATGTATAAAATCCTCGATGACGTTCTTCCGAAGATGCTTTTGAAGTTTGGGGTGCGACGTATTGATAAAAAGGAAATTATTAAATGAATCCAATTGTTAGTAAAGAATATTATGATGAAAATTATATTAACAGTTTTAATGGGATAGTTGCATGGTTACTTTATAGTGACATGGATACTCCATTTGCAGCTTATGTTAAAACAAATTGGGATGCACTTGATATGATGTCAGGCGACCATTGTTTAATAACTGTGATAGATAACAAAACTAATGACGCTAATCGTTTTTGGAATGATTTGCATGTATCGAATAACTCTCGGCATTTGAACTTTAAACCATATGATAAAAATACTCATGTAAAGATTGCTGATGAATTAGGGATTGATTATACGAATATGCCTTGTATCGTGTTCTATGAAAAAACAGATTCAAAAGAACACGTCGTCTATAGTTTTTCCAATGACTGGTCACAACAACATACATCAGAACATTTCAAAGAAATATTTTCAAAAATTAAAAAAATTTTAAAAACAAACACACCTGAGTTCGTATCGGAACAATTAGAAACTGATTTTAAAATGATACAAGCTAAAAAATTTGTTTCTAGAAATGTATCAAAAATACCAATAGGGACTATAATCAGTAATATCGGTAAAGCTCTAGTTTAGTATAGTAAAAAATGTCTAGCTTTTATTCAGAAAAAACCGCTGAGTATGCTCTCGTTCCTGCCTTCTTGGAAATTTTAAATTCACTTGGAAAAGTTGCTCCTATATACTTTTGGAAAACTAGAGAAGGTAATCAAACATCTTTATCATTACATGCAAGCGATCAGGTGCTTGTAGTAGCTTTCTTTGCACGTAGACCTAAAATATATAGCTCAAATGATAAGATAATTGAAGGAAAAATTAATTCTTCACTTTATGAATTTTCAGAACAAGCAGCGCAATTTGATATTCCTGTATTCTGTGGTTTGCCGATCACTACAAATATATTTGAATTGAATAAACCCGAATGTTTGTGGTTTCAAATTGATCCAAAGTCAGAAAAAGAAGATAATATTTTTTATTTTGATTTAGAAAAAAAAAGATTAGATTTTCCATATTCTGTAAATAAATCTGTTTCTTTATCTAAAAATGAAATTATTGAAATAGTTGGTAAAACATCAATGGAAATGTTTTGGTCTGATGCTATTGAAAAAATGAATTAACTATATAGAAAATCGGAAGAGAATAGTAGATCAACTTATTGGTTATTTAGGAACTGGCATTATAAACCATTGTATTTTTTAATTAAAGCAGAATAAAGACAATAAAAAGAGGAATTATTTATTTGGATAAGATTTATCAACGAATAGGTGAATTTGTAGTTTCCTATCAGTGGATTGAAAATCAATTACGAGAAATTGGATGGATAATAATTAATCCTAATCATCAAAAGTTTCCACAAATGGAATTACGTGAAGAAAGTTCATTTGAACTTTTTCAAGAGTTTGAGAAATTATTTTTAGAAGCTTTGTCAAAGTGTCAACTTCCTTTAGATTTAGAAAATGATTTTCGTAGTTCACTTAAAGAGCATAAAGAACTATTTCATAATTTAAGAAAATCGCGTAACAACATTTTGCATTCAGCATATTTAGAGTTGAAGGGTGGCGACGAAGTCTTGGCAATTGTGAGGAGTAATCCAAAAATTAATAAGAAAACAATGCAAATTGATAATGAAATTTTAACTGAGAAGTCGTTTACGCATGAAATGCAGAATATGAGTAAATTGGCTTTATTTCTTGGTAGATGTAAAATGCAACTCATTCATTGTCTTCCAAGAGATTAAAGCCCCCCTATGCCATAATCTCACACATATAAGGGAGTTTTTATGGCCGCAGGTTCAACGATCTACAAAGCACAGCTCAGTATCGCCGATATGGATCGCAACTACTACGAGACCCACGAGATTACGATAGCCCAACACCCCTCTGAGACCGATCAGCGCCTCATGATCCGTCTCGCCGCATTCGCCCTAAACGCGAGTGATCGTCTGATTATTACCAAAGGGATCGGCGGAGAGGATGAGCCCGAACTGTGGGAGAAAGATTACAGCGGCGATGTGACGCTGTGGATCGATCTGGGGCAGATGGACGAGAAGCGGCTGCGCAAGGCGTGCGGTAGAGCGGAACAGGTGATCGTCTATACGTATAACATCAAAAGTGCGACTGCGTGGTGGAAACAGTACGGTTCTACATTTGCGAGGTTTAAAAATCTCCGAGTCATTCATCTGCATGCAGACGGGATAGAGGCGTTATGTGAACGTTCGATGCGGCTGCAATGCAATATCAGCGACGGAGAGCTAACGCTTCATAGTGATCGCGGAGATGTTACAATATTGCAAGAAGTATGGCAATAGTGTGTAACGATTCTTTACACTATTTCCTTGTTTACCGTTAAACCTGCTACGTTTGGCTATACTTGTCTTTTATATTATCTCATGCGACGGATACACCCATGAAACAAAAAATCGGAAAATTTAAAAGCTCTATCGCTACCCTCGAACTGCACGAGCGTGTGTTGACCGAGAATACCCTTATCATCGCCGAACCGGGTTCGGGGAAAACCCATCTGGCCAATAAAATCCGCGAGTTCGTCATTGCCAGCGGATTGCCGACTCTGTATCTGGATTTTTCCGATCCGGATATCGAACAGATCGAAGAGCGTTTCAAACACGGAAGCGATTTTCACTACATGCGTTTTGACGAGAGCGATGAGTTTAACAGTACGTTCGATCAAGCGATCGCCGAGCGTAAAAACATCTATATGGCCGTCAATCCGAGTTATTTCGCAAGTAAACGAGAGATCAAAAGTAAATTGTCCCAAACGATTCAAAAACGTGAATTAATGAACAACTATTACTATTTTATGCAAGAGATTGCCAGTCTGGAAGGGTTTTACACCAAGTTCGAAGACTTTATTTTTTACATCTTCGATTTGGTCAATCTCAAAAAATTCGGTTTGACGTTTTTGACGCAGCCGCATGAAATTTTCGAGAATCCGCGTATCAAACTGATCTTTTCATTTTTATATATCGGGCGTTGTTCCAACGCCTATTATTACAATACGACCGTATTGCGTAATATGAAACCTTATACGTTTTTATATCAGCACCGTGTGGACAACCGTTCGCTTCTTTTCAACAACATTCAAAGCGATATCGTTTTCATCGACGTATAAGCTGCTTTTTGGGCAGCTTTACGGTTTATCTCTCCTCCCAAATTTTTTAGTAAAGATTGACAATGCGTTTAAGTCTACTCATGATAGCGGCGATGATGCTGTGGGGCGGCGGATGGCCTGCACTGAAAATATTGACCGAAAGCGTTCCGTGGGAAGTGGCTACGTTTTGGCGCTTTGCTTTGATGAGCATCGCTTTTGTCCCCGTATTATGGTGGCATAAAAAGCGGATTTCCCTCTCCCCGTCGGCTTTATCGTGGGTCGGAGTGAGCGCTATGCTCAATGCCGTTTTTATGGGGTTGTCGTTTTGGGGTGTTAAAATAGGTACGGCAGGTGCCGGAGGGGTCATCATTACGACGCTAAGCCCGGTAATCACGGTGGGCATTGCGATCTTCTTTTTAGGATACCGGCCGACGCTTCGCCATTGGATCGGTCTGGGTATCGGTGTGATCGGCGGAGCAGTGATGCTGCAGGTATGGGAAAGTGAGGTTTTCTTTCACGGCGGGAATGTGATTTTTGTCCTGTGCGCTTTGGTTTGGGCGGTATTGACGCTTGCGGCGCAAAAATCGCACGTACATATCGATCCGGTCCATTATACTTTTTTGTTGGGACTGACGGCGACGCTCATCATGTTTGTGATCGCTTATCCGTACGGAATCGAAAAAGCGTTTCAGCAGGATGAACGTTTCTGGGCGGCTATGGTCTATTTGGCGGTGCTGGGGCAAACGGTTGCGTCGACGATCTATTTTATCGCATCCGGAGCAATGGGATCGGGACGTGCCAGCTCCTATATGTTTTTGGTTCCCGTCTCTGCGTT
>NZ_CALDDG010000101.1 GCF_937936435.1 uncultured Sulfuricurvum sp.
GGCAGTTTTGCCGGATAAAACGCTTTGATCGCCAGATGAAGCATTACCGATGAATCCTTCCCGATCGAATAGAGCATTGCCGGGTTGTCGAATTCCGCGATCACTTCACGCATGATGTGGATCGATTCGGCTTCCAATAGTTTTAAATGTGTTTTTCGTTCCTGACTAATCATAATCTCTCCCTTTTAACCCTGCGGGTAAAATTTTTTCGTTAAATAAATAAAGCCCAATCGGACAACTCGGCACGATGCGAATATTCGTCTTTGAATAATCCGTTTAACCATTCGGAAAAGGTTTTCATCCTTATGCTCCCCTGAGGTGTAATCCACACTCTTTATGTTCGGGATTTTCCCACCACCACCGTCCGGCGCGCAGGTCTTCTCCCTCTTTCACCGCACGTGTACACGGAGCGCATCCGATGCTCGGAAACCCTTCGTCGTGCAGTGCGTTGTAGGGGACTTTATGCTCTTTGATATAGTCCCAAACTCTCTTTTCATCCCATTCAATCAACGGATTGAGTTTAATCAGGTTGTTCCCCTCATCCCATTCGACAAGTCGCATCAGTTCGCGTGTCGGAGACTGACTTCTGCGCAATCCCGTAATCCAGACATCCATCCCTTTTAACGCCCGTTTCAAAGGGACGATTTTACGCACGTGGCAACACGCTTTGCGGTTTTCGATACTGTCGCGGAATCCGTAAGAGCCCTGCTGTCGATACAACGCTTCCAATTCTTCCCTCTCCGGTGCATATACATCGATCGAAATTCCGTATTTACGGTTTGTCTGATCCATGACACGATAGGTCTCTTCATGCAGCCGTCCCGTATCGAGAGAAAAAATCTTCGTCGTCGGATCCAATGAGGCGACCATATCGGTCAAGACCTGATCTTCAGCTCCGAAACTCGATGCCAGAGCAATTCTCCCCTTATGACTTTTTAAAAAATACGATAAGACGCTTTCGGTCGTTGCTCCGTCAAAATTTTTAATCAGTTGTTCAAAATTTTCATACATAGTCATTCCTAAATCTGATAGTCGTTTTCGACCACTTTAACCCGTCCGAAATCGGTTCTGTTCCATGCCCGTTCGTGCAGATAATATAAAAACATTTTGGTTATCACTTCGATCGAACCGATCGAGACCGCCATCACTAAATTCCCGGTTATAAAATACGAAACGATCATCGTGTCGATCGTCCCGACCGTCCGCCAGGAGATTGCTTTGATGACGCTTCGGTAATGTTTATCTTCCATTATGACCCTTTTTTACCCTCAGCCGTTTTCAGTAGGAAACTCATACAGTTCCGTGCTTAGGTACCGTTCGCCGGTGTCGCACAGGATCGTTACGATCGTTTTCCCTCTGTTCTCAGGACGTGCAGCGATTTTTCGGGCGGCAGCTACGTTCGCACCTGCCGAGATACCGACCAAAAGCCCTTCCGCTTTTGCAATCAGACGGGATGTTTCGATCGCTTCGTCATTCGTGATGCGGACGATTTCATCGTACACATCGCGATTAAGTACCTGCGGAACGAATCCTGCGCCTATTCCCTGAATCTTATGAGGCCCTGCCGGTTCACCCGACAATACCGCCGATGCATCCGGCTCGACAGCGATGATTTGGATAGAAGGGTTATAGCGTTTCAACACTTCCCCGACCCCCGTAATCGTCCCACCCGTGCCGATCGCGGCGACGAGGATATCGATCTTTCCATCGGTATCTCTCCAAATTTCTTCCGCCGTTGTCAGACGGTGGATGTCCGCGTTATCGCCGTTATTGAATTGCTGCAATACGATGGAACCCGGAGTCTCTTTTGCCAATTCCGCCGCTTTCAATACGGCACCACCCATCCCTTTTTCAGGCTCGGTCAATACGATCTTCGCCCCCAGCGCTGCCAGCAGCCGACGTCTCTCCAGACTCATCGAGCTCGGCATCGTCAGTGTCAGGTTTAATCCCAGACTCGCGGCGATACTTGCCAATGCGATCCCGGTATTTCCGCTGGTCGGTTCGATGATGACACTCTCTTTCGTAATCTCACCGCGTTCCAGAGCTTTGAGAATCATATTGCAGCCGATTCGGTCCTTGACCGATCCGGAGGGATTCATAAACTCACATTTTCCTATGATGGTCGTATCATCCGAAAAATAGTTCAATTTCACCAGAGGTGTACTTCCGATCAATTCCGTAACATTGGCCGCAACTTTCATCGTAACTCCTTTCCTTCGTTGAGATTCAATTAAATGAATGCTCATTCATTTTTAATTTGAGGAATTATATGGGATTTTTTTTGCATTGTCAAGTAATTCTATTGAATTAATTGTAATTTGTATCTATATTGGCTTTAAATCCCAATAAATAGGGATTTATAAAACATATTTATTTTATCAACTATTTATCAATTTTATATAAAATAGGTACAAAATATCTATATACAACTATTTTACTTGTATTTATTTGCCTCTTTTCAGTTCGTATCTCTACTTTTTTACTGTGATTTTTAGGAGTTAAACAGGAAAGGGTTTTATGCTATATTGTCAGAAAATTTTTTACTAAAGAGTCCTATGGCTACTATCTGTGTTGCATCCACAAAAGGGGGAGTGGGAAAAACGTCCCTCGCGTTCTCACTGGCGAAAGATTTAAAATACCGGTATGCGACCAACGACATGTCGGTCGTTTTGAACAAATACAAAAACGCCCGCTATTATCCGAATAAAATCCCTCTCTATCCCGATACAGTCTATGATTTCGGAGGATTTGAAAATCCGCATGCCAACGAGATACTCAGAGAAGCCGATATTATTATCCTGCCGACGACGAATGATCTCAATTCAATCATGAAAAGCCTGATATTTATCAAACAGTTTCGGGACAAACCGATTCTCGTATTTGCCAATATGATCGAATCGCCTAATGATGCCGTCATGATCCGCGAAAAAATCCATGAGCACTTCCCGAATCTTGCGTTCACCTATCTTCGGCGGACGAAACTGCTGAAAAATGCATTGGAAAGCGGGATGAGTGCGAGTGAGCTGTATGAGAGCAACAACCATACACAGCATCTTTACAAACAGGCTTTTGCCGAATACTCGAAGATTCTCAACCTCTTCGTGACAGAATCTCCTGCCGTACCCTAATTCGAGTTCTTTTTATACTCGATCAAAAGATACGTCGTCTCTCCCACATGTGATTCGTCTATGACCGTGAAATTGTCGAGTTTACGCTTGGTAAGAAGAGTGATTTGCTGATCGGTCTGATTCTCGCCCGACTCGCTGTTTTTATGTACGGAGGTCAGCGAGCGGACATCGCTTTGCAGCTGTGTCGCGATGTCGTTGAGGGCTTTGGTTTTCGCTTCAAGATAGTTTTTGCCATTTCCGACACCGAATACGCTGGTATCGCTTATCATCGGATGTTCCAGCGCATACGGCGGAGGTATCGGTTTGGGTTCCTCTTTGAAAAAATCAAAAAGCCAAAATGCCTGAAGCGCCTGTGTCGAGCAAAGCAGGATAAAGAGTATTTTTCTCATCATCGCAAATGGTCGCCTAATATTGCGGACGGACGATGTCTCCGACCTCGATCAGGGTATTGTGGTCGTCATCGTCGAGTACAATCCACGCGTAATGGGCCATCACCTGATCGGAAACGGTCGCTGTTCCTATCAGAACTTTATTATTCAGCGTCTCGCCGTCGATTTCGTTTTTGAAAATCACATCTTTATAGAGAGAGACTTTCTGTTCGGGACGGATACCCTCCTGACTTCCCATATTGATCATAAAAATATAATCTTTATTGTCATCGATTGCCACTTTTTTACTGACGATCAGCGCTTCGGGAGCCACTTCATTTCCTATTTGACGCAGTAGTTTGTCCAATGTTTCCTGTAAAGCTTCCAGATATCGTTCCCGAGAAACTCCGCCCCATATATTGTTAGGATCGGAAGAGAAAGAATAGCCGTACGATGCCTCGAAATAGCTTTTTTTACCATCGGGTGCATTTAATTCCGCTGTTGCCGAACATGAAACGTTATACGACACATACGGACGGGTATAGTAGCTTTTCTCTTTGTTGGTAACAAGGACGGAAGGGTGATAGATACGGGTATGACCAAGATTTTTGAGACTGAGGCGGATCCGATAACCCTCACTCTCCGTAACCGTAAAAATCCCTTTCATATTATTGGCGGCGAGGAAATAATCGCTGATCGTACCGGTAAATGAGGGATCGCTATAGTTTTCCACGACGATATTGCGCTGCAATTTCGGTTTGACGACTTTATAGTTGGCTTTACTGTCGTCAACAATTTGGGTCGATGAGACATCTTTATACTTGTACAAATCGACTTTCGTCGCACAGCCCCCCAGAAATATTATCCCGACAAACAGTACGACAAGGCTATTTCGATGTCTCACGATCCAACTCTCCGACCACTTTATCCATCATCCGCTCGTTAGGATCGGGGGTATGCGAACTGCATCCGCTTCCCCACACCAATGCCCACATAAACAGAAGAACGACGCGAATCATTTTTTCCCCTCACTATCGAGTTCTTGCCATGCTTGGGTCGCCTGAAATTTTTGCCATAGGGCATCTTGGTTGTTAAATGAGGATTTAACGCTTGTTTTGAGCTGCTGATCCGCAACATTCGAATCCAAAACATACAAAGTATAAAGGATACCGCTGTCGCGGTCTAAAAAGAGTTTCTTCTGCTGGGACTGGCGCAGCGTCACATCCGAAACCTGCTTCGTCGCATATTGCACGGCATGATCGATACTCTGATTCTCACCCAGACCCAGTTCCTGCGTCGCACGTTTGTACATATCTTTGACCCGCAGTTCCATCTGCCGTGCCAACTCCGCGCGCGCTATCGCAGCGGCTTCGATCCGTTGGAGTTCCAAATCGCCCCCTTTGTTCGGTTTCGCCGAACCGGACGCCGCATATTTATCGCCGAGCGATGTCGGTTCCTGATACCATTGCGGTAAATCGTTCAGCGCGTTACGTACTTCGGGTTGTTTGGCACATCCTCCTAAAACCATTAGCGATAGTCCCAAACCGAGTAATAATCCGACTTTCATCCCCTCTCCTTTTTTCATATTAGATTGTATAAAAGAATTATTCTATAGTACTGTGTGCTTATTGTGAAGTGCCTGAATCAGAGGTTCTTAGCCCTTTTTTTCTGATCCAGACGGTCATACAGGTCCAGCATGTTATGGTAATCGCGATGCAGTGCGGTCGAAACCAGGTACTCCTCTGCACTTAAAATCTTGAAGGCTTTGTCTACTTTTGGGGCCGTATAGAGATCATACAGTGCCTGCCGATAGTGTTCCTGCTTCAATCCCAATTCTCTCATGCGAACCAGTTCCATGAGGATATTTCCGATCGTAGAGTTGCAAAACTCCAAATACGCTACCGCTTCATCAACATTGCCGAGCAACAAGTGCAGCTGTGCTTTGAGCTCTCCGATCGTGAAATTCTCCTCGAAAATCACTCCGATCAGTTTTTCGACGTTTAGGTGATCCTCGAGGGCATCGATCTCATCGAGAATACTGTCCGGATCATACTCGGCAAAATTCAAAATCGCTTCGCGGTAGACTTTGCCGCGGTTGCGGTTATTATAGATCAGATCGTCGATCGGATATACCTCCGAGATCCCCGGGACGACGATCTGGCACGAATACATATCGAGATAATCGTATTCGCGGATATAGAGCTCTTTTTCCATCGATGCGAAAATCCCCATGAGGTATGCAAACTCCTCGGCTGTCCCCTCTCCCGTGTAATTCCATGATGCCAATTCAAAGCTCTTTTGACTGCTGAGGAACTGAATCCCCATTTTGCCGTTCGAGTCGATAAAGTGTGACTCGAGATTAAAACTCTCCGACACCAGAGACATATCAAACGTCGGCACCTCGAAGCTCTCCAGATTCTCCAGCCCCCGCCCCTGCATCAGTTCCGTCATCGTCCGCTCGAGCGCTACTTCCAAAATCGGGTGGGCACCGAAAGAGACGAACAGCGTCGCGTTGGCAGGATTGATAAACGATATGGCGGTCACCGGAAATCTTCCCCCCAGCGAAGCGTCCAGAACGTTGACGATATAGCCCAGTCCTCGCAGTTTCGTCAAATCGCCGTAGAGACGCTCAAATTGTTGTAAAAAAGCATCTTCATACCGGGGAAGCGCATAGCCGTTTTTAATGATCTCGATTTTGGCGTACCGTTCCAAAATCTCGCTCATCGACTGTACCTGAGCTTCCTGTGGCGTATTGCCCGTCGCAAGCCCGTTGCTCACATAGAGGTTACTCAGAATATTGATGGGAAAATAGACGACCTCATCACCCAAGAGCTTTTTAAACGGCAATGCGACGATTTGATCTTCAATATCGCTGTTAAAGTCGATCAATTCATCCAAAGAGAGTTCACCGTTAGGATCATAAAAATTTGCCAGTTTCGGATTCAGGTATCCCCCCTCAAAGTCAAACAATGCCTCGTCGGGATAATATTGCCGCTGAGGCAGATGAAAGTCGATAAAAAAATTGTTGGTTTGAAGCCGCTCGATATACTCGCCTAAAGCGCTTGCCGTCGAGGCTTCGGAATAGATCCCTTTTCCATTGGAATAGATATGTTTTGGAGCTTCGACCGAAGCCAGATTGACTGAATAGCAGTGGTTGAGAGGGTGTTTCTCGCTTGCATAGGTTACCGCACATCCCATATCACTTAATATTTTTTCCATCCGCTTGATGGAGACGTCGACCGGGGCATTTTTAGAAAGAAGGTTCATACATTTCACCTCTAAGAAGATTGTACGGTGAATCGGTTAAACCAAGACGCATACGTAATTGATGAAAGTATAACGAAATCGCATTTTATAATTCTAAATTATTTCTTAACAAGAAACACTCCTTCTTGCTTTTATGTTTATTTATTATAAAAAGTTATTACAATGAAATCATCTTTCGATAAGGAGGAGACAATGCAGCATCTACTGATGGAACTGCCTTTTGAACAAAACGCACTCGAACCTTATATCTCTGCCGAAACAGTCTCATACCATTACGGTAAACATCACAACGGATATGTCACCAAACTCAATGCTCTGATAGAAGGGACTGAATACGCGGATAGAGCGTTGGACTATATCGTTAAATACGCGATCGGCCCTATCTTCAACAATGCCGCTCAGGTCTATAATCACGATTTTTACTGGAAGGGGCTCAACCCCGTGCACACCTCTGCATCCGTCGAACTGAGCGAATATATCGAACGCGATTTTGGTTCGATGCAAATTTTTGAAGAATCTTTTTTGGCTTCGGCGTCCGGTTTTTTCGGTTCGGGATGGATCTGGCTCGTCATCACGGCGGAAGGTAAGCTCGAGATTAAAATGACCTCGAATGCCGACACCCCGATGCGTTACGGAGACACACCCCTGCTAACCTGCGACGTATGGGAACATGCCTACTATATCGATTATCGCAACGGACGTCCGAATTATCTTTCGAACTGGTGGAAACTCATCAATTGGAATTTCGTATCGGATAATCTTTCCGATTTTCTGAACGATCCGATTGCCGGCTACAATCAGTCATGCAACGATACCAATGAAGTATGTGAGTATGTCGATTATATGCAAAGTAACGAACATACCCCCTCATGATCTTTTAGAGCGGATTCATCCTCTCTGGAATCCGCCTATGTAAGGAGCCTACAATGTCCCGTAATTTCTCAAGTTTAATTATCGCATTGGTTTTAAGTAGCGCCGTATTATCGGGGGTCGACTACGACGGTGAAAAAAGCATTATGATGGAAGCCCCCTACAACGTCTGCATTATCCCTCCGCAAGTCGATGAAGCGGCTGCTCAGGGGATTACGGTCGTCGATGCGGCCACTGCAAAAAAACTCTATGATAACAATGCCCTCTTTTTTGACGCACGTGAAAAACGCCACTATGTGCAAGAACATATCAAAGGGGCATATCCGGTCTACTTTGATATCTCAAAAGCCGCATACATCGTTTTGCAGCTCCCTAGCGATAAAAAACAAGATCTTGTCTTTTACTGCTACGGAGAGTCATGCGCCAATTCCTACGAAGCCGCTCTGGCTGTTCGTAAATTGGGATATACCCATGTTTATTGGTTTTTAAACGGTTTTGGCGAATGGAAAGCAACAGGATATCCGGTCAATTAAATGACCGATATCTGCCGTTTCGAACCTCTCATCTAAACAGTCGGACTTCACCCTCTTCACACTAACTTCATACTCTCTTTATTAGAGTTTCATTCATCAAACGACTTTCCTGTTCAATTCATTTTTTACAAGGCATACAACAGTGGAACCCGGTGCAATCGAAGAACATTTAAAACAGGTCGAAGAGGCCATGGAAGAGGTCAAAGAAGAGGAAAAAGAGTCCCGATGGCTCTCGTATATTTCGCTCAGTACCGCTATTATCGCGATCGTCACCGCATTGGCGGGGCTGTATGAATCTCAGGTGACATCCAAAACCATTTTGCTGAAAAACGAAGCCGTCCTCTATCAGGGACAGGCATCCGATCAATGGAGCTATTATCAGTCCAAAGGGATCAAAGGGCATATCTATGAAGTGAGTGCCGAAATCTACCCGAGCCGAACCGACGAATTCAACAAAAAAGCTGAAAAGTATAAGAAAGAACAAACCCAAATCAAAAGCGAAGCACACCGTTTAGAGAAGATCCGCGATCAGAAATCAGCCGAGAGCGAACTCTATTACGAGAAACACCATATTCTCAGCTTTGCCATTACCTTTTTACAGATATCCATCGCGGTTGCCTCGATTTCGGCACTCACCCGCAATAAAAAGTTTTGGCTCGGGTCTTTGATACTGAGCCTCATCGGTGCTATAATTGGGGGATATACATTGGTTTCCTAGGAGAGGGATGTTACGCGAAACGATCATAGGGCTGTTAATGCTCGCATCTTCAATTTTTTCGGCAAATGCCGCAGAGACGCTGATCTTTATCCGACATGCGGAAAAACCCTCGGATGGATTGGGACAACTCTCCTGTCAGGGATTGCACCGTGCCCTCAAACTTCCTACCATGATTATCAAACGCTTCGGGGAGCCCGAGTATCTGATAGCTCCGGACCCGACCGTTCAAAAGCTCGACAAAGGGATCTCCTATAACTATCTGCGGCCTCTAGCGACCATCGAGCCCTTAGCCATCCAAACCTCAAAAAATATCGATCTAAGCTGCGGATATAACGACATCGATTGCGTCGCAAATCTCGTTTTGGAAAAAAAATACAAAAACAGCATTCTCCTCATCGCATGGGAGCATCATAATATCGATAAAATCATCAAACAGATCGCCGAAATCAAAAAAATCAACTTCATCATACCCGAATGGCAAAAAGATGATTTCGATTCCATCTACATTCTGAAAATCGATAAGAATACGGCATCTTTTAAAATCGAGAAGCAAGGGCTGGACAATCAGCCCTCCAACTGCGCGCTCTAAAATTTAGCTGTTTTCGAGTTCACTCACTACCTGGCGCATTTTCAAGAGTGAATCGGGATTGAGAGAGATCGAATCGATCCCTTCGTTCACCAAAAATCGGGTGATCTCAGGATAATCCGACGGTGCCTGACCGCAAATCCCGATGTATTTTCCCCGCTCTTTGCACGCACGAATCGCTTGTGAGAGCATCCGCGTTACGGCGTCGTTACGCTCATCGAATACGGCTGAGACCAGAGAACTGTCACGGTCGACGCCGAGGGTAAGCTGTGTCAGATCATTTGATCCGATACTGTAACCGTCGAAGATTTCCAAAAACTGATCGGCGAGGATGACGTTGGAGGGGATTTCGCACATAGCGTATATTTCCAAAGCGTTTTCACCCTGCACGAGTCCCGCTTCGTTCATGACTGCAATCGCTTTGCGTCCCTCTTCGGGCGTACGGACAAAGGGGAGCATCACTTTGACATTATCCAGTCCCATCTCATCACGTACCCGTTTTATCGCTTCGCATTCCCACTCGAAGGCCGCTTTATATTCAGATGAATAATAGCGGCTCGCCCCCCGAAATCCGATCATGGGGTTCTCTTCATCCTTTTCATACGCGCTTCCGCCGGTCATGTGCTTATACTCGTTGGATTTAAAATCCGTCGTCCGGACAACGACCGGTTTGGGATAGAAAGCCGCTGCAATCATCCCTACCCCTTCGGCTACCTTGTCGATAAAAAAACGTTTGGGATCGCTGTACCCTTTCATCGCGGCACGAACTGCTGCGATATCATTAATCTCTTTACCTTGCGAAAGTTCTACAAGAGCCATCGGATGGGCATTGACGTAATGGGTGATGATGAACTCCATTCTCGCAAGCCCTACTCCGTCATTCGGAAGCTTTGCCACTTTGAAAGCGATATCAGGGTTCCCGACGTTCATATAGAGCTTCGTTTTCGTCGAAGTGAGGTTACCCAGATCGATGCGACTGATATCATATTCCAGCAATCCTTCGTAGATACGTCCGCTTTCACCGTCGGCACAGCTTACCGTTACTTCATCTCCGTCATGAAACACTTCGGTCGCAGTTATAGTTCCGACTACTGCCGGAACACCGATCTCGCGTGCGACGATTGCGGCATGGCAGGTTCGTCCGCCGCGGTTGGTGATGACGGCGGATGCTTTTTTCATGATCGGTTCCCAATCGGGATCGGTGATATCGGCGACCAGAACATCTCCCGTGTTGAAACGATCGCCCTCATGCGGAGAATGGATAATTTTCACACGTCCCGAGCCGATCTTTTCACCGATCGCTTTTCCGCTGAGGAGTATTTTCGATATCCCCCCCTCCCGCAGATGATACTGCTCAAAAAAGTTGTCGTTTTGTTTTTGGCTTTGGACCGTTTCTGGGCGTGCCTGAACGATAAAAAGTTCGCCGCTCTGACCGTCTTTCGCCCACTCGATATCCATTGGCCGATATTCTCCCGCGAGTGCGGTGTAATGTTCTTCGATCAGCAGCGCATAGCGTGCGAGAGTGGCAACCTCTTCATCGGTGATCGAAAAGGACTCTTGACGCTCTTTCGGCGTCGATAGGTTGATCGTATGGTGACGCTCGTCGTAATGCATCGTAAGGGCTTTGGAGCCTACCTGACGTTTGAGAATCGTCACTTTTTCTTCTTTCAACGTCGGTTTAAACACGTAAAACTCATCCGGATTGACACGGCCGCCGACGATGTTTTCCCCCAGTCCCCAAATGGAATTGATCAAGATCAGTTTATCCGAACCGTTTTCGGTATCGATGGTAAACATCACTCCGCTGCTGGCCAAATCGCTGCGGATCATTTTTTGTACTCCGACCGAGAGGGCAACGGCAAAATGGTCGTATCCGCGGCTGTGGCGGTAACTGATGGCACGATCGGTAAAAAGGGATGCGAAACACCGTTTGATATGTTCGATCAGCATCTCTTCGCCACGGACATTAAGATAACTCTCCTGCTGCCCCGCGAAACTCGCATCGGGAAGATCTTCCGCCGTCGCCGAAGAACGCACCGCCACATCGACGGAAGGCATTGCGTACTGCCGTTCCATCTCGCGGTAGCTCTGCGTGATTTCGTTTTTGAGTTCGACGGGAATTTCACCGCCGAGCATCAACGTCCGTATCGCAAGCCCGCATCGGTTGAGGGCATCGATATCGGTCAGGTCGACCCCTTCGAAATAATGGCGGATTTTCGGTTCAAAGCCATTATGGGCGATAAAAGCACGGTATCCCTCTGCCGTGACCGCAAACCCTTCGGGAACCTTGACCCCGAGACTTTTCAGCGAACCGATCATCTCTCCCAATGAAGCATTTTTTCCTCCCACCAAAGCGACATCACTGTTTTTAAGCGAATCCAAACGGCGAACGTACTGCATAGACACTCCTTCTAGGAATCTTAATTCCTATAGGATAGCATAGAAACTCCTAATACGTTCCCAATCCGCCCGTATCATTCTATAGACGAACAGTAGAAACGATCTCGATATGCTCCGGCGGTATGAGCGCAGGATCGATCAATAACGCCGTACTCCAGATTCCCGCATCTACGGCCGTCGGCGCATGGATACTGATTTGTGCAAAAGTATCGTCTTTTTTGATCGGAGCGATAATATGCGATATCCGTTCGGATTCGATCAGGCTGAAGCGTTTGGAATGGCCGGATGTGCATACGGCACCGTAGTTAAGCTCCGTCTCCATCAGATTGTTGTCGGGAACATTCGGGTCCTGGATTCCGACTCTCCAGGGCACATCATAATATGTACCGATTACCGCGATATCTCCTCCGAAATTGACCATAGCCGATTCGATACCGAGCGATTGCAGGAGGAGAATACTATTATCCACGGCATACTCTTTGACCAGACCTCCCAGGTCGATCTTCGTCACCGGATTGGAAAAAGTCAAAATATTTCCATCGAGATTCAGATGAGTCGAGTCGGCAAAGGGGAGCAAAGCCTCTTTTCGAAGGGCGTACGCGTCCAGTGACGCGGCACGAGAAAGTTCTTTGAGGGTACCGGCCGTAGCGATATCGAATGTACCGTGCGTTATCTGTGCATAAAACAGAGCCAACCGGATCAACCCGGCCAATTCGTCGCTCAGAATGTGACGATCGGTCGAACGGTTGTTGAGAGAGGAGAGTTCGGAGTCGCTTGTAAAAAAGCTATAGCGCTGTTCAAGTCGTTTAGCATTTTCAAAAACGGCTTTGGCCGCATCGTTTGCCGCCGACGCGGTCGGAGCATCGATGTGGAGGTCGCAGGGGACACTAAAAGCTTCAAACTGATAGTGATCCACTGAAAATCTTATGCGGTTGCAAGAGTTGTCGAAGAGCTTTGAGCGCTGCCGCCCGTATAGGCTTCCATAATGCGTTGAAGCAATACGCTTTGCATTTTGGATTCGGCTGTCGTCTCATCCGATAATGTCGACGTAGCCGATTGTTGCGCGGAAGAAGTTTGACCTGTCGTATTTTTTTTCTGAGCCTGCTGCAATGCATTGAGCAACTCATCCGCACTAATCGAACCGTCGCTGTTCGCATCGATCGTGCTAAACGCATTTTCCGCATTGTTGTACGTTTTTCCGGTTTTTTCAGCCAGTGCTTTTGCCGCATCCGAAAATTCCGCTTTATCAATAGTACCGTTTTGATTGGTATCCAATGTCGCCAGAAGAGTGTTCGCCGCCTGCGACATCATCTCTGTAAAATCCGTCGAAGCCGTGCCGCTGGCACCGCTTTGACCTTGGACGCTGCTATTGCCGTAAGAGTGCGAAGCGGTAGCCCAGAGCGATCCACCATTGATCGTCATGGTATCTCCTTTGAAAAAAATCGCATAAGTGAAATTCCCAAAAAACCTTACCGGCTCCGTCCTACGGCTCTAACAATTCAAATATGCATTACCGGACAAGCAAAAAGCATACCGTAAAATGTGCCGATAAGCAATTGAACGCTACCATACTCGTATAAAAGTTTATATCGGATTCCCTATGCATACGATCCTCCTCACAACGCTCAATGCCCGATACGCCCATACCGCGTTGGGGCTGCGCTATCTTTATGCCAATTTGCATGAACTGCAAGATGAAACACACATCCTTGAATTTACGATGAACGAGCAGATACAGAGCATTGCAGAGGATTTGCTTAAACATGCCCCCCGCATCATCGGAATCGGCACTTATATCTGGAATGCATCCCAAACCGCAGAGCTGATCGGAATTCTGAAAAAAGTCTCCCCAAAAACCATTATCGTTCTCGGCGGTCCCGAAGCGGGCTATTTGCCCCACCGCGTCGATTTTTCAAAAGCCGATTACGTCATCAGCGGAGAAGGAGAAGTCGCTTTTTATGAATTATGCAAAAAACTTCTTGCTCAGGAGAACGTCGAAGAGCGTTTTATTCGTGCGCCTCTTCCCGATCTAAAATCCGTTACTTTCCCCTACCGTGCCTATAACGATGAAGATGTAGCCCATCGTTACATCTATGTCGAAGCTTCTCGCGGATGTCCGTTCGAATGCGAATTCTGCCTCTCATCCATCGATGAGAAAGTACGTAATTTTCCGTTGGATACTCTTTTAGAAGAGTTCGAAATTCTTTGGCAGAGAGGGGCACGAAGTTTTAAATTTATTGACCGTACGTTTAATCTCAATATGACGTTTGCCAACCGGATTTTAGACTTTTTCCTCACCAAAGAACCCCCTTACTTCGCCCATTTCGAAGTAATTCCCGATCATTTCCCCGATATTCTCAAAAGCAAAATCGCCCTCTTCCCTCCGGGATCGTTACAATTGGAGATCGGCATTCAAACTCTCGATCCGGTGATTGCAAAAGGGATTAACCGACCTCTGAAGCTGGAAAAGATTATAGAAAATATCCGCTTTCTGGAAAATGAAACGCAGGCACACATGCATCTCGATCTCATCGTCGGTCTCCCGGGCGAGACGCTTGAGGGGTTCGGACTCAACCTCGACACACTTGTTTCCATTACTCACAGTGAAATTCAGATCGGAATCCTCAAAAATCTCTCCGGAACTACCCTCTCCCGCCATGACCGAGAACACGGCATGATCTACAGCGATATCCCTCCTTACGATATATTGCAAAACAATCTTCTCTCATTTGGGCAGATTCAAAAAATGAAACGCTTTGCCCGTTTTTGGGATATCTTTTACAATAGCGGCAATTTCAACAAAACCGTACCATTGCTTTGGGGTGAGGGAAGTGTATTTGAGGGATTTTATGCTTTTAGCGAATGGATTTACGCACAAACCCTCTCCACATGGAAAATCTCGCTTGAGAGGCAAATCGCTCTCCTGCATGCCTATCTCATCGAACGCTTGGATATCGAGACTGTCGAAAACGCACTAAGCAATGATTTGTCGGGTCGACCGACGAAAACAATTCCCTTTTTTCTCCGCCAAAAAAATGAGCATAGCGTTAAAAACAGCGAAAATACAGTTACCCCCAAACGGCAGATTAACCGGATATAAAAAGTCCTTAATCCATCGAAAGAACGATGCGGTTCCTACCGTCTTCTTTGGCTTTATACAAAGCCAAATCCGCAAATTTGATCAAATCTTCTTCAACATTGTTTTTACTCGGAATCATATTACTGATTCCGAAGCTCATCGTGATCGGTTCTGTTTTTACCCCTTGGTACTCGAAACTCCCCGTCTCTTTCAACCGATTTTGAATCGTTCTGCACAACTCTTCTGCCGCCGTGATTTTTGTGTCGTACAATACGATGATAAACTCTTCCCCTCCGTATCTGGCCACGAAATCGCTACTGCGCTTAAGCGAAGCGGTTAATATCGCCGCAATCTCTTTCAAGACGACATCTCCCATCAAATGCCCGAACTGATCGTTAACCGTTTTAAAATAGTCGATATCGCACATGATGACCGAAATTTCCAAATGACTGCGCTTAGCCAACAGCCATACGTCATGCAGATGCGTCTCAAAATGTCTTCTGTTTGAAAGCTGCGTCAGCGGATCGGTGACGGAAAGCTCTTTAAGCTGCCGATTGGCATCTTGGAGCTCTTTGGTTCGGAGAGCCACTTTCTCTTCGAGCGAATGGTTGGTTTCATGAAGCAGTTTTGCATACGAATCGATCTTCTCGACCAAAGCGACTACGGCATTGTGGATAATCCCGACTTCATCTTTGCGATCGGATTTTGCCAATCTGAAATTGTTGAGCTGCGGATCATACGTCAATACGTTTTCCGTCAATTTTTGAAGATACCGGAATTCCCGTTTAATCAAAAAGATAAAACCGATCAACAAAACAAACGTCACGATAAATATCTGCAACGTAATCACTCTATTCTTATGTATGACAGCCTGATATTCGTGATCGTCAAAATAGATATCCGCTTTTCCGTAATACTCTTCCGTCACCGGGTCTACGATTCGCTTCATGAAGTAATGAATTTCATCGGCACGTGCGGGAAAACGAACCTCGTTATTTTTAACATAGCTATAAACCATTTTTCCGTCATTATCACGCAGAGTAAGACTCAGGATATCATCATTTTGTTCGACAATGCGATCCAAATACTCTTTATTGGCGTCGCTTAATCCCAAAGAAGCGTTCAAACTGATTACCGGAGAAATCGTGTCGATCAAAAGGCGGTTTTTGGATTTTTGAGAAGCAATAAACTGCTCGACGATATTTTCGGAAAATTGGTATCGTTCGAGACTGACGATGAGAAGAGTGAAACATATCACCCCGATGATCATTTTCATTTGAATACTGAGGTTACGCATCATCGCACCTCTTCACTGGCATAGATTTTCGATATTTGAACCAGAAGATTATCGAATTCGACACCGTTTTTATGCAAAGCATTGATATTAATGTAGGGTACCACTTTTCTCCCCAAAAATAACGATGCGCCGACACCGTTTTCCAGATATTTAGCATCGTATGACATGCTTAGCACATGATTCTCTTTCGAATATCGGATCGCTTTTGCAATATTTTCATCCGTACTGTCAAACATAAAGATTAATTGGCTGTTTCGACATACGTTAACATTGGCATAATCTCCTTCAACCAAACGGATTTTATAGTTTTTGATTCCGTTGGGGTAATTGGTATCGATTTTACTCAGATCGGAAGAGCGTCGTGTAGGGAAAGAGTGTAGATCTCGGTGG
>NZ_CALDDG010000102.1 GCF_937936435.1 uncultured Sulfuricurvum sp.
CCGCCCGATCGACTCTATCACGACCAGCGCCTACGGTTCTGCACGTACCTATAACGATACCCTCAAAAGCTATCACGGAGGAATCGATTTTCGAGCCCTCACTCCGACTCCGATCCAAGCCGCCAATGACGGTATCGTCGTTTTGGCACAGGAACGTTATTATTCGGGTGGGACCATTATTATCGATCACGGCGAAGGTCTCTACAGTTGCTATTTTCATCTCAGCCGATTTGACGTCAAGGTCGGTGACTACGTCACACAAGGGCAAGCTATCGCTCTTAGCGGAGCGAGCGGCAGGATTACGGGACCGCATTTGCATTTTGGAATAATGGTCCACGGAGTACAGACCGATCCTCTGGATTTGATGGAACAAATCGATCACCTGTTCGTGACGCAAAAGGAGCAATAAATGCGGCGATATCTCCTCTTAGCCCCTCTTATCGCCCTTCAACTTAGCGCTTTTTCGACGACCAATATCCAATATCTCTACGGAAATTTCGAAGGTCCTACATTTCTTGATACCCAAAGCGGTCCGAAGCATACGATTACAATGGAACATTACCGGACATGGGATTATGGGGATATTTTTACCTTTTTCGACTATGTTTACGCAAAAGACGGTTTGCGATTTACCGGGAAAAAACATGATTTGTACGGAGAGTTTTCACCGCGTATCAGCCTCAACAAACTCACATCCCTTCCAACATCTTCGGGTTTGATTAAAGAATACTACCTAGCCTACCAATATAACCGTTCAGAGACCTATATCGCGAACCTTTACGGTATCGGAAGCGACTTAAATATTCCGGGTTTTCAGGTATTCGGCCTCAATTTCTATCGCAAAATCCAAAACATTGGAAAAGATACGTATCAACTCTCAGGCAATTATTATGCTTCAATCACCGAGCAATGGCATTTTGAGGGATTCACCGATTGGACAACCGAAGATTTTTTAAGCCAGAATCAGTTGTTGTTTAATATCGGATCGTATATACAGATCCATGAGGGAAAACTCGATATCGGAACAGAGTGGCATTATTATCACGAAAACAACGGTCACACCGATAACAATGTTTTTCAGGCAATGATCAAATATACGTGGTGATTTAGTCTTTTTTCATAGCGACCCATACGAAACCGCCGACGCTGACACTGACAAAAACCGCTAAAAAAATAACTTGAAACCAATCCGATCCGGACATCGTATTTCCTTTGAAGAGGGCATTTAAAAGAGGGGAAAGTACAACGTCACGTTGCACGGTGACAGTATACCTCTATGCGGTAAACCGCGATTCCTTTTCCTGTTAATTTTCTTGCAGGTTCTTCTCTTTGAGCTGTCCGCATGCGGCACTGATATCCAGCCCTTTAGAGTCGCGGATTGTACACAGAACGCCATGCTTTATCAGATACTCCTGAAATTTCACCATATCATCGCGCTGAGGACGTTGATAATCACTCCCCGGATAGGGATTGAAATAAATCAAATTGACCTTGGCTTTAATACCGTGCAACAGTTTGACCAGCTTTTTCGCCGAGGTTAGATCGTCGTTTTTATTTTTAATTACCAGATATTCGAACATCACCCGTTTACGGGTATCGATCGGAAACCGCTTAACCGCTTCGATGATCGAAGCGATATTATAGGCTTTGTTCATCGGGATCAGTTCGGTGCGGAGTTCATCATCGACGGCATGAAGCGAGATAGCGATGTGAACCCCCAAATCCATCTCTCCGAGTTTATCGATCTTGGTACTCAAACCGCTGGTCGATACCGTTTGCCGTTTTCCTGAAATCGACAATCCCTCTTCGTCTTTGAGGATCGTAATCGCTTTGGCAAGATTGTCCAGATTATCCAGCGGTTCCCCCATCCCCATATAAACGATGTTGAGGCGGCGATGCGCCGCGAGGCCGTTATCCATTTTGACTGCCAATACCTGCGCGACGATTTCGCCCGCACTCAGATCACGGGTAAAACCCCCTTTCGCGGTCAGACAAAATGAACACCCAACCTTACACCCTACCTGTGTCGATACGCACACGGTAAATCGTGCTTCGTTTTCGATCTTTCCCTCTTCGTCGATACTTTCGTCTTTCATTTTAAGCCATACCGTCTCAACGGTTTTGCCGTCACTCAGTTCAAACAGATATTTGATCGTTCCGTCCGTCGAACACTCTTTTCGGGCGATTTTCAGAGGCATGATCTCATACGTTTGGGCCAGTTCTTCGCGCATCGCCTTAGGAAGATTCGCCATAGTCTCAAAACTCATAGCGTATTGGTGATAGATCCATCCCCATATCTGCTTTGCGCGAAACGAAGGTTTCACCATTGCGGAGAGTTCAGCCTTGGTGTAATCCAAAATGCATTTTTTATCCACGAATCATCCCTTTTTCCACGAGGCGTTCACGCAATAACACTTTGGCAAAACCGTGATTGGCGATAAAGTCACGGTGGGCATTGGCATCGCAGTAGTTTGTGATACAAAATAACCCTCCGGCGGGAATGCCGAAAATCTGTGCCACCCGCATAACACTGAAAAACTCCATATTCTCGATTCCCATCCCCAAGCCTCGCATTTGCTCCATCGCACGCTCACAGGTCGTAATGTAGTTAGAACAGTTGACAATAACATCTTTCACATTTTCGGTTTGAGCTGAAACAACGTTGTCTATAGGGGTATACGCCTTTTCATCCAAAAATCCTAACTCGATGTTAGCAGCCGTTTTAGATTCGATCAGGTCATGTATTTTGTGATCACCGTAACTTCCGGCACTCCCGACGAAGAGAAGAAATTCGGGTTTATGGACCAAACAATCGCGCGTCAGATTGATGGCACTGTCGATCAGTCCCACCCCGATCGGTGTCGCAAAATCAAACGTTTCGTTATTGCCCGCGCATAAAATCATAGGTTTCCTTTGATTTGTACTGAATATTGCCCACTATGTTGATCACGCTGAATGATTGCCGTATCAGTACTATTAATTGTACGTGAATTATCAATTTTATATTTTGGCTCAATAGGTCCACAAAACTTACATTTAGGAGATATAAAGTCACTTAAATCTCCACTATAACCAACGATATTCCATCGAAAAATTGATCTATTACTATCTTTAATTTGGGGATAAAGATCATCAGAATTTCCTACATATTTAATTTTGTTAAAGAATACATAACTATCTGCATCAAATATATAGTCAATAGTAATGGTTCTAAATGCGTAACCAAAAATAAGACTCTCAATTGGTGAATGCGAAAACGAACTTATTTCAGATGTTGTTATTTTGCAGTTTGATGAATTATTAGTACAATACTGAAAGAATTTTTCTTTTTCTTTCTGAAAGCTTGGTTCCAATGATTGCACATATTCTTTAGCCTCTTTTTCGCTTTTTCCATAAAATAGTTCTAAAGCAATTCGTTTATCTTTTTCTTGATTAATTACATCATCGATGAAGCGTATTTTGTCGTAAACAATGACTTCATCATGAAAATCTTGAAAACCATTCCAAACACTTCTTCCTGTCAATGCAAAAATTAAAATCAAAATTATGTAAGGTACTATAAAAAGTAAAATCAAGATTATTTTAGGATTATATTTAATCAATTTATAAAACATAGTTTCTCCACTCTCTTGAAAATACCCAAAGTATCTCTCACTATTCTACTTCATACAATATCATCATCGTCACGTTCAATAATCTATTAATCTCATTAGCGCAAATCTCAAAAATCGTCTCAGCATCGAGGTCAAAATAGTGGTGCGATAAAATATCCCGTATCCCTTTGACCTGTTTCCATGGAATCTGAGGATATTTTTCCAAAAGCTGAAAATCGGTGAGTTTATCGACGTTTTTAAACCCTTCCCCGATAGCGATTAGGCGCATCGAAATGCTGTCAAGCTTTTCAAGCCCCTGTTCATCCTTGAGAAAATCATCAGCCGTTTTGATGTTTTGAAATCGTTGTTGGATTAATTTTAAAGAGCTAATAATATCTTCGAGGGTAGAGCGCAGTATCAAAAGGCGATCATTGAGCATAGATCACATCTCTTTTGATCATCTCCAAAAAGAGAGGCTTCATATGTTTGTGTTCACGTACAATATCCACTTTTTTGTGCAGATCATTTTCGATCTGCTCTTTAATCGCGACCATGTCAAATAATGAGGGCTTCATTTTGACAAAAATATCGATGTCGCTGTTCTCTTTGGCTTCATCTCGTGCATAACTTCCAAACAATCCGATTTGTTCGACATCGTATTTGCTTTTGAACTCTTGCAAATGTTGTAAAAGGTAGTCTAAA
>NZ_CALDDG010000103.1 GCF_937936435.1 uncultured Sulfuricurvum sp.
ATTCGATCGCCAACTACATACTCGATCCCCTCCGCCGCAGCGGATTTATCCACGATCATAAAACCCTCCACGCCATTGCAGAGAGTACGACTATCTTTTTTAATCGCGGCGAATATCTGTACGCTTTGGAACTCTATCTTGATTTGCGCTCTTTTACCCTGCGACTAAGAGAGCAATTTCATTTTCTTTTTCTACGCGAAAAACTTGAACTGCTTAAAATCGATTCGTTGACAGGACTATTGAACCGTTTTAGTCTGATTGACGATTTGCAACAGCATCAGGGAGCGTGTTACGTCGTTTTAAATATTCGCGATTTTTCCAAAATGAATATGCTCTACGGAAGAGGATACGGAGACGAGATTATTCTCAGCGTTGCCGATGTCCTCCAAAACTATGTCCCGTTTAAAAATATCTATCGCTTTTACGCCGATGAGTTTGCCTTTATCGTTAATCCCGAAATATGCCCGAACGTACCCGCTATTCTTGGTAAGATTGAAGAGGAACTCGAACGAAACGAACGGATATTGACGACAATCGTCTTTTACGGCGCGTACGGGATTATCAACGATTCGATTTTTGATCGCTGCGAATATGCGATGATGAGCCGTCATGAACGGCGTGAACGCTTTATCAATGCCGATATTATTCTTCCCGAAGAGATCGACAGATTTACCGAAAATCTCACTATCTCCCAAAAACTCCGCATCGCCTTCGTAACCGATAACATCGTCCCTTATTTTCAACCCATCGTTTCGGCGACGGATCAACATGTGTTGAAATACGAAGCGCTGATGCGGGTGATCGACGAAAAAGGGGACGTATTAACGCCCGGCTCTTTTCTTCCGGTATTAGAGCATATGTATATCTATCCCGAATGTACAAAAATGATCTGTAAAAAAGTATTTGAGGCTTTCGAGCACCGAAAAGAGGGATTTTCGATCAACTTTTCGATCAGCGATATACAAAACGACGACACCCGACTTTTTTTATTCGCATTATTCGAAAAATACCCTGAAACCGCGAGTCGGTGTACTGTCGAGCTGCTTGAGACGCAAGCGGTCATCGATTATAAACGGGTCAACGACTTTTTTACTCTCCTCAAAAGCTATAAGGTAAAAAGTGCTTTGGACGATTTCGGAGCGGGGTTTTCCAATTTTGCCTACGTGTTCAATCTCAACATCGACTATATCAAAATAGACGGATCGATCATCCAGCGCCTTGAAGATCCTAAAATGGCACTTTTAGCCAAAACGATCGTTTCGATGGCGCATGATCTTGGGATTATGACGATTGCCGAGTTTGTAAGCAGCCCGAAATTACACGAAGAGTGTATCGCCGTCGGCATCGATTTGCTCCAAGGATATGACATCGCACTCCCCTCTCCGGTAATCGATTAATCGGTCGTTACGGCAATATCGAACTTATCTTTCATATACGTTTGAGCAGCTTCGTCGTCCATATTTATCGTCTGTGCCAATGCGTTTTGGATATCCAGGAGAGAAAGATTATTTTGATTCTCTCCGCGCAACGTAATCTCTCGTGCGTCCCCTCGGAGTACTTTAATCACGGCACGGGTCAACTCTTTTTCGACTAGCCCGGGTGTCGTTGCCAAATCCCCTTCAAACCGTTTCGCAATCGCCGCATTGATCGCTTTTGATGCTTTAGGTTTGTCCTCCATATCGTTCGGTGTCAACGAAAACTCTTTCAAAAACACCTCTTGATCTTCAAGCGGCAACGTACTCAAAAAACTTTTAACCGATTCGAACGTCACATCAGAGACGGCTTTATTCTCGAGACTCAAAGAAAAATGTTGCAAAATCATCGAATCGGGGTCATTTGCGGCAATTTTATCCGCTTTCATCGAAAATTCTATCGGCATCACATCATTGTCTATCCGCAGCCGTCCGATTTCAAAATGATCCATCAAGGACGAACTTCCTTCCACTTCGGCCTGAAAAGCCAGATCAAACGCATTGAGTTTTGCAAGCGTGTTTTCCTGAAAAGCGTTGCTCACGTTATGGGCGATCATTTGTGCCATCAGAGGTTTAGGGAGGATCACCCGCTGCGCGTCGATATCGATGGAAGCTTTGACTTTTTCCCCTTTCGACAGCCCTTTGAGCGTTCGCAGTTCTGTCACGTCACCCAAACGCAAAGAAGCGATAGAGAGCTGTTCCTGCCCCATTACCGATACTTTAATATTGTCCAGCGTACAATCAGTAGAGAATATTCCGCTGCACTCAATTCCGTCATAATTAAGCTCTCCTCCGATGAGTACGAGACTTTTTTTGTATTCGTCGATCGCTTTTACCAGTTCTTCTTTCACCCGTTCGTTTTTATAATGCGACAGGGCTCCTACTGCGACGATGATCATGGCGGCACCGATGGCAATAGGTACTTTATACGCCTTTAAAATCTCTTTCCAATTTTTGGAACCGTTTTCGTTTGATCCGGTATCGATGATATCTTCGTGCACGTTTACCCTTATTTGACGTAATCGACGACTTTAGAGAGCGTCGTAACCTCTTTGATGATATTCACCACTTCCAAATGGGCCGGGTGGACGGCATAGGTACTCAATCCCTCCTGATCGGCAAACGTCGACGTCAAAACCATGTCAAACGATCTTTCAGAACGGCTGATGTCGATCCCCACTTCCATGCTTTTGAGCGTCTCTACCTTCGAGAGAAGCCCTTCCAGCATCGTTTTTACCCGTACCATATTGGCCTCTTTATTCTCTTCTTTAAATACAAACATCACGATGTGAACCAACATTCTTTCTCCTTTATATAAATTTTGTCCAATAAAAATAGGCAAACAGCACGATCAGCACGATCCCTATGAGATTAAGTGCCATACCGTATCGTGCCATCTCTTTTACTTTAATGATCCCCGTCCCCATCACGATTGCATTAGGAGGGGTAGCGATCGGGAGCATAAACGCGTAGCTCGCACTGATCGTCGCCACCATCATCAACAGAGTCGGATCCATGCCGTTTTGAGTCGAAAACGCATAGATCACAGGAAGCATAACCGAAATCAATGCCGTGTTGGAAGTGATTTCGGTCGTAAACGTAATCAGCGTCGCGATTGCCAGCATAATGATCCATGGAGCAAAGGTTCCCAACACTGCCAAACTCTGTGCCGTCGTATCGGCCAAACCGGTTTGCGAAAAGGCCTTTGCGATCGCAAATCCCGCCCCGAACAAAAACATGATCCGAAACGGGATTTTCCCTTTGTCTTCATTCCATTCCAAAAGATTCATCCCCGGCAAAAACAGCAGAAGCCCGAAAGTGAGCATTACCCCCTCTTCCGCCAGCCCTAATCCGTTCCAGTAAGGATGAATCGGCGTATTCAAAAACAAAATCCCCATCAACAGTCCCAAAAGACTCAATACTTTGGCCTGAGAAAACGTAAGCGGCGGATGCGATTCGCTCGCGTGGGAGGGTTCATCTCCCAGGCCGCGTCCCAGAATCCACCCCATGATCGCAAGCATCACAAACGCCAACGGAGCTACCATCGCGACCCACTGAACAAACGGCATCACGGGGAGAGCATGTTCGACTTGTACCCCGAGCAAAATAAGATTCGGCGGTGTCCCCACAGGGGTCATAATCCCTCCGATACTTGCTCCGTATGCAATCGCAAGCAGATAACGCATCTGTATGCGAGGGATATCGGAAAGAAATAGCCCCATCGAGATCAACAGCAGCGTCGTCGTCGTATTGGACAGAAGCGAGCTGAGCATTGCCGAGGTAAACGCCAATGCGAAAATAACCCCTTTGGCCGTTTTAGGAAAGAGATTGAGCAGATGGTGGGCCATCCATCGATGCAATCCGCTTTTTTCCACCGCAATCGCGAGTAAAAACCCTCCGAAAAAAAGATAGACGATCGGATTAGCGTAATTCAGCGACGTCGTTTTCGTATCGGTGATTCCGAAGGCCGGAAAAAGGATGATCGGCAGCAGCGAGACGACTGCCATCGGCAAAACTTCGTTGCTCCACAATGCCACCAGCAATACGATAGAGCCTAGCAATGCCGACTGCGGCAAAGTCAATCCGAAGATGAAGCTCAGCCCTATCACTGCAGAAGCTGTCGCTACGGATAAAAAGAGTTTTCCGGATGCTTCGCCCATTGCTTAGCGCTCGATCAAATCACGCAGGCTTTGGCGCGGCGATTTGCCCTCTAATATCGCGTATACTTCCGCAGCAATCGGAAGATAAAGACCGCGTGCAAGCGCTATTTCATGCAAGGCATATGCCGTTCCGATCCCTTCGCTCACCTCGCCGATCTGTGCACATACCGCCTCCTTGCTCAATCCTTCCGCAAGCCCCAATCCGACACGATAGTTGCGCGACATCGTCGAACTCGCGGTCAAAAATAAATCTCCCGCACCGCTAAGTCCCAGAAAACTCTCGCTCATCGCACCGTACCCCCGTCCGAAACGCTCCATTTCGACCAATCCCCGGGCGATCAGGCTCGCTGCGGCGTTATGACCTAGCCCCAGCCCTTCGCAAATGCCCGCGGCAATTGCGATGACGTTTTTATAAGCCCCCGTAATCTCGGCACCGATAACGTCTTCACTCACATACGTTCGGATAAACTTCGGAAAAAGAGCCGAAAAAGCTTTCGCCGTTTCTCTCGATACCGAGTTGATGACCAATGCGGTCGGAAGAGATTGGATCACCTCTGCGGCAAACGACGGTCCTGAGAGAAATGCGAGATTCTCTTCAGGAAGATACTCTGCATAGATTTCGTTTAAAAAACGGCCGCTGGAAGCCTCGATCCCTTTAGCCGCGACCAAAACTTTTTGTCCCGAAAAGACAAAGTTTTCTGCCAGCCACTGCCCTATTTGCTGGGCGGGGACCGTTATCACGAGATATTCGCACTGTAAGACTTCGTCCAGACTTTTGAAATTATCCCAATCCCGACGCGTTCGCGATGTAATAATGACCTTATTCTTTTCACTCAGGGCAAATGCAAGCGCCTGACCCCATTTTCCGGCACCGATAACTCCGATTGTACTCATTGTTGCACCCCTATGGCTTCCGAGAGAATAGCGATTTTGTCATCATACCCGATCACGACCAAAATATCCTCGGGATCGATGTGGTGATTGTGCCCTTTTGAGGTAAAACTAAACGTCGCCGAGAGTTCATGGTCAACGACGGCGATGACGATCACGTCAAATTCGCTTGCCCAGTCGATATCGTACAGATATTTTCCAACCAAAAAAGAGTCTTTCGGAACCGTTATCTGGGCGATTTTGAGCGCCGAATTTTCATATAAAATATCGTGGATTACCTCATTTACAATCGGTTTTTCCAACATTTCCGAAATGACTCCCGCCGTGATCTGTAAAATCGGCATCACTTTATTCGCCCCGGCACTTTTGAGTTTGCGCGCGCTCTCATGTTCTCCGGCCAATGCGATAATCGGCAAATGCCAGAAAACCGATCGGAGCGAAATCGTCAAAAATACGTTTTCGGCATCGTTATGCAGTGCGCAAAATACGATCAAAGAATTCAAATCGAACCGTCGCTGAATCGACTGCCAGTTTTCTCCCAGATCGAAAAGTTCCCCTTCGTATCCTGCCGCATGCACGGAAGCGAGTTCTTCCTCGCTCATCACAAAAATCTCGAAGTTCGGATACTCTCCCGAAATTTGACGGATGATTTGTTTGGCATACTCGTTAAATCCGAATACGATGGCACTGTTGTATTTCATCGCCGCCCTTTTTGATAGGTCATCGCTTTAAACTCATCGATCAGGGCGCGCGTTCCGATCACGATCGCAACATCTCCCGCCTCGATATCCACAGTAGCGTCGGGATTGAAAAAAAACGATTTTTTGACGGTTTTATAAAGTCCCAGAACTATCAGGCGTTTTTGGAACAGCGGAAGGGTAATCGTGTCGAAAAAGCGGTTGCGGGTATAATTATCCAAAGCGATCTCTTCGATATAGACTCCGCTCTTCTCGGCACGCAAAGCGTTGATAACATCGAATGCGACCGGTTTGCCGCTCACCTGCTTGCTCATGAGCCCTATAAGCTCCTGCGTATAGACGATTTTATTAATCCCGGCCAAGAGCAGTTTACGACGGTTTTCCACTTGATTCAGTATCGATAGTATCTCGATGCCTGCCGAGAGTTCCCGAACGGTCAACGCCGTGTAAACATTCAGAACATCGCTTTCTTGAAACAACAAGACCGATTCTACCTGCCGTTCAAAATCAATTTTGAGGGTCTGATAGGTCGCCAAAGACGAAGAATCCATCGCCAAAGCGGTAATCCCCGCTTTGTGTGCTTCTTGTGCTTTGGCGGTGTCTTTTTCCAAAACCACCACTGTTTTACCGCTTTTATGAAATCGCAGCACGACTTCGCGCGTCAGCGGAGAATACCCGCAAACGATATAAAAACGGCTCAGTTTCGAGACATCGTCCACCAGCTTGTCATCTTTAATCTCATCCAGTTTTTCGGTAAACGCCGATACGACGATCGAGGTCGCAAACGACATGACGGCGATACCCGCGACGATGATGACCATCGCAACCGTCCGCCCCTCTTCCGTCACCGGAACGAAATCCCCGTAACCGACGGTAAAAATCGTAACGACCGACCAATACACGGCATCAAAAAGCGTATTGATCGGTGATTCGGGGTTGTTCGCTTCCATGATATAGATCAACACGGAAGAGACGACGATAATCACGGTAGCGAAGAGGCCGAGGGTGAAAATCTCAAATTTTTTGGAAGAGAGGATCGAAACGAACTGCGTCAAGCTTTTCGTATAGCGAAACAGTTTGAAAACCCGAAACAAGATAAAGATACGCAACATTCTAAGCTCATGGAAAAACGGCATAATGGCGAGCAAATCGATAATTGCCGACGGAGAAAATACATATCCCGCTTTACTGGAGAGCGTTTGGCGCACGGCACTCCTCCATCCGAATGAGCGCTGCAAAAACAAATCGTGTTCATATTGTTCTATGATAATCTTGGAGACATCGCTGTAGACCCATAAACGGAGCAGATATTCGGCTAAAAAAATGAGGGAAATGACATAGCTGTTAAAAAAAAGCCATTCGGCACTCATCTCGTGTTTGACGTGACGAATCAAGATATAGACACTGAGAACGATCAGCGCCATCATCACATAATCGAAAAACTTTTTATACGGATAAGAAGGGTTTTCCAGAAGATTATGAAAAAACTTTTTGTAATGACGGTATCGGGGCGATGTATGGAGTAAAAAAGCAAATCCTACTATCCATCGTCCGATCACGGGAGCTCTTATTGGGCCAGTTTGGCTTGGAGAATTTCATTCAGCGTATTCGGATTCGCGGAACCTTTCGATGCTTTCATCGCCTGACCGACAAAGAAACCGAAGAGTTTATCTTTCCCTGATTTGTATTCGGCGACTTTATCCGCGTTAGCGCTCAAAATCTCATCGATAAGCGCTTCGAGAGCCCCCGTATCGCTCACCTGTTTGAGTCCGAGTTTTTCGACTACTTCATCGATATCTCCGCCCTTATCGAGCAGATAATCCAAAACTTCTTTGGCCGCTTTACCGCTGATAACAGACTCTTCGATCCGCTTAACCAATGTTCCGAGCATCACCGCACTGATCGGTGAGGTGGATGGGCTCACCCCGCCGCTCAAACGGCCTGCTAACTCGACGGTAAGCCATGTGACGGCATTTTTTGCCGTAATCCCCTGTTCCAGCATCTCTTCGAAATAATGGGCGGTTTCGAGTTCTGCCGTGATAACGGAGGCATTATAGTCGTTAATTCCGAACTCCTTTACAAAGCGCTCTTTTTTAGCGTCAGGAAGTTCAGGAATCGTGCAGATATCAGCGTACATCGCATCGTCGACAATGACCTTGAGCAAATCGGGTAGATCGGAAGAGCACACGTCTGAACTCCAGTCACATTCCTTTATCTCG
>NZ_CALDDG010000104.1 GCF_937936435.1 uncultured Sulfuricurvum sp.
GAGCCATTTGAGATGTCTGCCAAGCATTGAAGAACAAGGCGGATAAGGATACGCCCCGAAATCTTTACCCCGATTGACGGATTTGAGCCAAGTGACCAGCGATCATGATCGCAGGATATTGAATTGTCTTGATTCATACGGAGAAGGGGATTGATGAGTTGATTGATGAGGGACAGGATTGAATGGTCATGAAGCTGATTGGAGGTGTGAGGGAGAATGGGTATCGATTAGAGGGGATGGATCTTTAAAAATTCACCCCACGGCGAGGCAGGGCAAAAAAAAGAGGTGCACCTGCTTGATAAAAGCACGGCAAAATGCTTTAATATCAATGAGTTAAACGAGGTGCACCATGGCAAAGATTACCCGAAATTTATTCAGTTGGCAAGAGATAGATGCGGAGTCGGATTTGAGCCGACTCGAGTTGGTACTGAGTGTCATTCCGGATGAAGCGCTGATGGTAAAACTGGAAGCGAAGCGGAAACATGGCCGGAACGATTATCCGATTCGCCCGATGTGGAATGCGCTGATCGCGGGGATTGTGTATCAGCATCCGAGCATCGAGAGTTTACGGCGGGAGTTAGCGCGGAATGCAGAACTGCGTCAGGTCTGCGGTTTTGATCCATTTCGAGGGGCTGATGCGGTACCACCGGCGGAAGCGTTTACGCGGTTTCGGCGGTCATTCGAGGGATTGGGGGACGAGATTGAGGGGATATTTGAGGAATTGGTGGGGCGTCTTGGGGAGGTATTGCCGGATCTGGGGAAGCGGTTGGCGATGGACTCGAAAGCGATCCAGTCGTATGGGAAGCCGACGAAGAAGACGGAAGTGGATGGACGGAGGGATCTGGACGCGAGGTGGGGAACGAAGACCTATACGGGAGTCCGAGGGAATGGGGAGATCTGGAAGAAAGTGACGCATTGGTATGGCTACAAGCTGCACCTGTTGGTGGATTCAGAGTATGAACTGCCGATCGGGTATACGGTGACATCCGGGGCGGAATCGGATGTCACGCAGATGATGCCGATGCTGGATGACTATTCGAAGCGTCACGAATCGATCGCCCGGCGAGCGCAGTATCTGACAGCGGACAAAGGATATGATTCCACGGAATTGATCCGAGACGTTTATGATCGGCATGGGATACATCCGATCATCGATATTCGGAATTGCTGGCGATCAGAGGGGAATGAAGGGCTCGAACAGCCGAACGAACCGACGACGAGACAGTTTCATGCCTACGACGGAGACAACATCGTGCATGATTATCGAGGGACGGTGTATTGCTACTGCATGAAGACGCGGACCCATCAAGCAATGGCGTTTGGAGGGTATGACAAGAGGCGACGGAGTTTGAAATATCTGTGTCCGATGAAGCACTACGGGATGAGTTGCGCAAGTCAGAGCGAGTGCCGCCATTGCGGGAAAAGTGTGTGGATTCCATTGACCGAGAATCGGCGGATGTTTACGTCCGTGGCCAGGTCCAGCTACAAGTGGGCCCGCGAGTACCGATATCGAAGCGCGGTCGAACGAGTGAATAGTCGATTAGATCGGAGTTATGGATTTGAAGAGCACACGATCCGAGGCATGAAGAAGATGAAAACGAGGATATGCTTGGCGAT
>NZ_CALDDG010000105.1 GCF_937936435.1 uncultured Sulfuricurvum sp.
AAAGGTGAGTAAGTCGGCGAGAGAGCCTTGTGCGCTTTGCATGCTGATGATCAGATGATAGCGATAATAGTGTTGTGCTTTCCAGCGTACGAATACCATCGGTTCATGCCGATCGATCATCGCCGCGGCATTTTTACACATTTTATGATGGACGTGTGCTTTCCCGTCTTGTAAAAAACCGACGATTTCATCGCCCGTTTTCGGATGACAGCAGTAATCGAATACCACATCGCCGATATTGGTATTGGCATACACTTCCAAAGCTGCGAAAACGTACGGTTTCACTTTAAACCGATTCCGTGCCAGAAAAGCTCTAAAGCGGTTGTTCGTCCGTATCTCTTGTGTAAAACGATTCACCGTTTCTTTAAGCAAATCCAATTCGCTTGGTATGCGGTGACGTTGCTCTTCCAAGTGAGTCTGCGAAAACAGTTCGTTAATGCGGGACTGATTCAAATGGAAAATCGTTGTAATGATATTGATTCCGCTTTCGGTATCGATCATACGGATCCGCTGATTGCAATTGGCCCGCATACTCGATTTGGCACGTGATGTTTTAACGGCATCTATCCAGCTGCAACGTGTAATCTTTTTCGGCGAGGCAATGATTTTGACCATATCGCCGTTATGCAGTTCGGTTAGAAGCGATGCTTTTTCTTTATTAATCAGACATCCTTCGGCACTGTCGCCGATTTCGGTATGTATCGCATAGGCAAAATCCAAAGCCACTGCACCGCGCGGTAGCGTAAACGATTTTCCTTTCGGCGAAAAAACGCTGATATCGTCACTGTAAAGATCGTTTTTGATCAATTCGTAAAACGCTTCGACCGACTCGTTTTGGTACTGGAGGTTGTGAAGCCAATCCAGACTGATCGGATTGTTATTCCCGCTTTTATATTTCCAGTGCGCCGCAACGCCCAATTCCGCCGTTTTATGCATATCGTACGTTCGTATCTGCACTTCGAAAATCGCACTCTCATGAAAGACGGTCGTATGAAGCGTCTGATAACCGTTCTCTTTCGGAATCGCGATATAGTCTTTGAAACGGGAACTCAGCGGTTGGAAGTTCAAATGGACCATTCCGAACACCCGGTAACAATCCAGCGGTTTTTTTACCAAGATACGTACAGCAAGCAGGTCCAGAATCTCATCGATACTGATCCCTTTTCTCTGCATTTTAAGATAAATCGAGTAATGGTGTTTTACACGACTGAGAATTTCGAAATCGTCTTCATTGAAGCCGTTTTCGAGCATCATTTTCGTCAGTTTCTCGCAAAAAGCGTTCAAGCGCGCGTTGATCGAACGGTAGTTCTCTTCAAGATACATATCGATCGCCCGTTTCTCTTCGAGAAAAAGATAACTGAAACTCAAATCTTCGAGAAGGTTTTTGAGAAACGAAATCCCCAAACGCTGGGTAATCGGGGCATACACGACGAGAGTCTCTTCCGCGATACGGTGCTGTTTGGCGGGGCTTAGTGCCCCAAGGGTCAGCATATTATGAAGACGATCGCACAGTTTAACGACCAATACCCGTACGTCTTCGATCGACGCTACCAGCATCTTTCGAAACGATAATGCAGAAACGACCAATTTTTCATCTGAATGCGAAGGGATGAGCTGTGCATCGCGGATCGCATCGATTTTGGTCAATCCTTCGACCAGATGGGCAACATCGGAGCCGTAATCGCGTTCAACATCCTGAATCGTTATATGGGTATCTTCGACGACATCATGCAACAGTGCCGCGATCACCATCGCTTCGTCCCCTGTGATGTTGGCGACGATAGAAGCGACTAAAACGGGATGAACGATATAAGGTTCACCGCTTTTTCGCGTCTGATTTGCATGTGCTTTGCGTGCGAATTGGAGGGCGTTTTCAATCGCCTCGGAGGAAGGGATACTTTCATAAAGATACGTTACCGCATCTTCGACATCATTGATCCTGGTTACTTTTTCAATATCGATAGTATTCAATGATGTAGCTCTTGAGGAATTAGTCTTTGTTTACAAAGCCTTTGATAGTGATATGCCCTTCGGCGATCTCCATCAAAGCGATATCCGCCGTTTTTGCTTTCTTCATATCGACATTTAATTTTGTCGTAGCACCGTTTAGCAGCTCTTCAGAACGTTTGGCGACTGCCAACGCCAATTGGTAACGGTCGATATTTGCAGTTTCTAATGCTTTTGCGGTAAGTTGTTCAAGTCTCATTTTGTATTTCCTTTGATTTGGATTTATTTCACGATAGAGCAACGTTCAGTATTGCCCTGAATGATTTCAAGAAGATTACCCGGAGTAAACATGTCACACACGATAATCGGCAGCTTATTCTCTTTTGCCAATGCGATAGAAGTATCGTCCATTACTTTGATATGATCTTGGAGCGCTTCGTCATATCCCAATGTCGGGAGTTTGACCGCATCAGGATATTTTTTAGGGTCTTTGCTGTAGACACCATCTACTTTAGTAGCTTTTATGATTACTTCCGCGCCGATTTCGATAGCACGGAGGGTCGCAGCGGTATCGGTCGTAAAAAACGGGTTACCGGTCCCTGCGGCAAAAATCACGACACGTCCCCGTTCGAGATGGCGCATCGCACGACGGACGATAAACGCTTCGGCGATTTGTTCCATTTTGATGGCACTTTGTACCCGGACCTGCATCCCCTCATGTTCACATGCTTCCTGCATCGCGATCGCATTGATAACCGTTCCGAGCATCCCCATATAATCGCCCGAAGTACGGCGAATAATACCGTCCGCTGCCGCCGTTACGCCGCGAATGATGTTACCGGCACCGATGACGATACCGACTTCGATTCCCGCATCCGTAAGTGTTCGGATCTCAGTTGCAATGAACTTGAGGATTTTCGTATCGATGCCATGACCGTTTTCACCTGCCAAAGCCTCACCCGAGAACTTTACCAAAACACGCTTATAGCCCATACAACCCCCTTTTAAAGTACGCGTATTATACTTTATCGTCGCTTTAAGGTTGCTTTGATTACACTAAGCAGTATATAAAGAGAAGGAAAATCAAGGGTGAAAGTGTTTGAGAGCATCCGATCGTGGTTCAACCCGCCCCCGATGCATGAAGCGCCGCAATACGGTCGGGGGATTCATGCTCTGCCCAATCCGAAGGAACAAGAACTTTTCGACGAAGCTTCCGAAGGATTTATCCACGGTGACACTCTTCTGGGATACGAGCGTTTCCTCTCCTCTTTACTCCATTGCAACGGTACATTTGCGCAGCCGCATTTGAGCATCGAAATCGAAAAAGATTCGATCCGCTTTACGTTGATCCAAGGATATGCCCTCATTCGGGGAACCATCACTTCCGAATCGTTACAGGCTCATGCCGATATTGCCCATAGTAAAGCGCTGCATGTTGCCATGAAACGCCGTTTTCTCGAACGTAATTTTCAACTCACCTATTGCCGTTTTAGCGATACCGACGGAGTTGTTCGTCTTTCGGTCCGGCTAAACAATGCAACCGTCACCCCGCAAAAAATCTTTTTTCCGCTACGTGAAATCGCCCTCAACGCCGATTACGAAAAAGAGTTTATCGCCAGTGAATTTGAAGAATCGTTGCTACTCGACTGCACGCATATCATCCCTATCGAAGCGGAAAAAACCAAGCGATATTTTGAGTGTATGAAACACTGGATCGCCCAAACCCGGCAAAGTCTTGTCGGGCTTTTGTCCAATGACAATACCGGCATGGTCTCTTTTAGCTATTTGGCGTTGCTGTTGCAAATCGATTATCTCCTTCTCCCTCATAAAAAAATGGCGAAAAACATCAGCGAAAAGATCAACGGCTATTTCATGGACGATGAAAAGCTGACCGAAGATAAAAATGCCGAATTGGAAAAATACCTCGGGGAGCTGGAGGCAATGAGTCTTGAAGAGTTTTCTTCCCAGCTCTACGATTCGGCCTATACCTTTTCCCCGTTCGATCAGGCGATGCATGACGAAATCGCCTCTTTTATCGACGAATCTCTAGGCAAAGTACGATGGTACAAAAACAACCGTTCCAACTACGTCATCAGCGTCATCTACCGCTATATCTCACTCTATATTCTGTATAACTACGGTCTTCATCCTTCACTGCGGGCGCTTTTGCATCTGCATGTCGAGGTCTATGCCGCCGATTTTTTCAAAGAGCAGGGAGATACGCCCCTTTATGATTTCGAAACCCGTCAGTTTCAAAAAAATCTGATTTCCAAACGGATCGCCGAAGCGATCGAACCGTACACCGGCCGTTACAAAGGGCTAAGAAACTTCAGTGACAGCGTCAACTACAGCGATCTGGACCATTTCAGCCAAAGTTTTTATCTTCAAATCAAAAATCTCGATTTTACGGAGTCGTAAGGTGAATCTATCCACCCAAAAAATGGTCGAACAGACCATCGAGAGCATCGTCCAAATCACAAACCCCTACGGTAGCGGAAGCGGTTTCGTAATCGATGGGCTTATTATCACCAATTCGCACGTTGTAAGCGGTCTAAAAGAGGTCTTAATCAGTACCAAAAGCCTCGCCAAAACAATCGGAACCGTAGTCTATGACGACCCTGCGTTCGATCTGGCATTCATCCGTTCCCCGGTGCCGATTAAACCTACTCATGCACTCTTGCTTGCGACTTCACCGATCCAAGACGGAGACGGGGTTATCGCTATCGGTCACCCTTACGGACTTAATTATTCCACTACCGAGGGGATCATATCCAAATCTTCGCGCCTTCAGGGGGAAGTCGAATATATCCAGTTCGATGCCGCGATTAACCCCGGCAACAGCGGAGGTCCGCTTTTAAACGAAACCGCCGAAGTCATCGGTGTCAATACGTTTATAATTCAAAACTCCAATAACCTCGGCTTTGCCCTCCCCTTTTATACGCTCAAAGAGGCGATGGATCAGTTTTATGCTCTAAATCAAGAGAATATTATCCGATGTGTCTCCTGCAAAAATCTGATTTTTGAAGAGGGTATCCAAAACGACTATTGCCCTAAATGCGGGACGAAACTCGAAGTTGCCAAACGCAGACGTGAGGGGTACAAACCGTCCGGAACCGTAGCGCTCGTCGAAAAGATTTTAGTGACGCTGGGAATCAATGTCACCCTTTCGCGCCGAAGCCAACGGAGCTGGAGGTTTGAGAGCGGAGTCACCCGCTTCGATATCAACTACTACGACAACGGTATTATTATCGCAGATTCGGCATTGTGCCGGATTCCGCAGGAGAATATCGAAGCGTTATACGATTACCTTTTACATGAAAACGCCAATTTAGAGCATCTGCAATTTTCAATCAACGAAAATACGATATACCTCTCGTTTATTGTAGTCGACTCCTCGTTGGAAGAGGCCTACGGCACCGCCGCACTGCGAAAACTCTATCATAATGCGCCTCTTTATCAAAAAGATCTGCTGGAGAGATTTAAAGCACTTGAACCGAAGTTTGACGAGTTTGAATAAGGGCGGCAATCTCTTCGCGTTTTGGGAAATCGGCTCCCATACTGATGATAAACGACGAAGCTTCCTGTAACGTTACGGTTGTTTTGAGAATCAGTTTTTCATCGACGATAACCGTATACCCGCTTGTCGGATTCGGAGAAGTAGGAATGAATAAAACGCAAATGTTTTGATGACGGTTTAATAAATACGCAGGAACCCAGACATCGTTTTTCGGATATTCGACCAATACAACCTCTTTTTTCGTCCCGTCTTCCCCGCCGCTAAGCATCGTCGCCAATTTTTTTGAAACCGAATAGACCGATCGGATTGCCGGTATTTTTTCAAACGTATTGTCGATCATCGAAATAAAAATGGAACGACCGTATTTTTCGATCGAAAACCCGAGCAATGCAAATACCCCGATCACCCCTATCATCAGTGCTAAGGTGATTTCGAACGAATCGGTATAATCGTGTAACGAAAGATACGCGCTTACCCCGAGATTTTTCAGATAATTGACCACGACGATCACCAGGATCAGAGGAAACAGGGAGAGAGCCCCGACAAAAATATAACGAAGCAGTAGTTTGATTATTGCACTCATCGGTATAAACCTTTTTGGTAATGACAAATTGTCGAATTATAGAATACTTTTTGAAAGCCTACACTACAATAACGACTTTACAGGAGAGAACATGCACCCTTTTACCGATTTTACCCTTAATCTGGAAACATTTATCGATGACCTTAACCGCCTGATCGCCGATTATCATCAAACCATCGATACGCTACTTGCTATCGAAGGAAAAACCTATAACAATTTCGTCCGTCCTTTCGATTTTATGGAAGAAGAGATGGAGCTCTTGTTTACCCCATTGTCGCATATGAATGCCGTCAAAAACTCCGAAGCCACTCAAAAGGTCTATGCTGACGCCCTCCCGATCTTAACCGAATATTCCACTTTTATCGGCCAAAATCTCGCAATCTACGAAGCATTTAAGCAGATAAAAGCAACTGAGTATGACAAACTCAATATCGAACAACGTCGTATTCTCGATCTAAATATCCTCCATTTTGAACTTGCCGGCGCCCATCTCGATGAAAGTTCGAAACAGCGTTTGGCCGAAATCAACCTCCGTAAAAGCACTCTGACAAATGACTTTTCCCAAAACGTTCTGGATGCTACCAATGCATATGAAAAAATCATCACCGATGCGGCCGATGTCGAGGGAATTCCCGAAAGCGATCTTGAAAACGCCTGTTTCGAAGAAGACGGCGTTACTAAATACCGTTTTACTCTTCAGATGCCCTCCTACATCGCCTACATGACATACGGCCCTAACCGCGCCATCCGCGAGGAGCTATACCGCGCCTACACGACCCGCGCACCGCAAAACGGCGAAATCATAGACGAGCTGATGCGACTGCGGCAAGAGAGTGCCGAATTACTGGGTTTCCAAAACTATTCTGAATATTCTCTGGCCTCCAAAATGGCGCCCGATCCTCAAAGCGTGTTAAAATTTTTGAATGAGTTGGTGGATGCTTCACGTCCGCAGGGGGAAAAAGAGATTGCCGAATTGCGTGCATTTGCCGGCGATATCGATTTGCAAAGTTATGACAGTGCCTATTACGGCGAAATGCTTAAAAAAGCGAGATACGACATCGACGAAGAAGAATACCGCCCTTATTTCGAGCAGCACAGTGTCATCCTTGGAATGTTTACTTTTTTAGAAAGCCTGTTCGGGCTCCGTTTCGTTCCTCAAACGTTGGAACTCTGGGATGAGAAAGCGACGGCTTACGATATCTACGAAGGAGATAACCTCCGCGCCCGCGTCTATTTCGACCTTGAAGCCCGTAAAGGCAAACGCGGCGGCGCATGGATGCACAATTTTCAAACCCACTGCGAAGACACGCAAGGATGCACCCATCTCTCCAGTGCTTTTGTCGTTTGTAACTTCCCGCCCTCCAGCGAGACTTCCCCGTCTTTGCTTCGGCACGATGATGTCGTCACACTATTCCACGAAATGGGACACACCCTTCATCATCTTCTCAGCCGTGTCAAAGAACACGGGGTTAGCGGCGTTAACGGAGTCGAATGGGATGCAGTCGAGTTTCCTTCGCAGTTCCTCGAAAACTTTGCCTATGAGCCTAAAGTTCTTAAACTCTTCGCCAAACATTACGAAACCGCAGAGGTTCTCAGCGACGAAATGATTGCGAAACTGATCCGTGCCAAGAATTTCCAAAGTGCGCTTTTTATGCTTCGCCAGCTTGAGTTCGCTCTGTTCGATTTCGAACTCCATTCCCGGCTGTATCAGGGTGAAGAGGTTCAACATCTCCTCGATACGATTCGTGCCCGAACTGCATTAATCACTCCGCCGAGTTATAATAAATTCCAAAACGGATTTTCCCATATTTTCAGCGGCGGCTACAGTGCCGGATATTACAGCTATAAATGGGCGGAAGTCCTCAGTGCCGATGCCTATTACGCTATCGTCGATGAGGGAGTATTCGGTTCCGAACTGGCTCGCAAGTACAAAGAGATCGTCCTTGCAAAAGGGGGAAGCCAAAGCATGCAGGAACTCTTTGTCGAGATGATGGGAAGAGAGTGCGAGAGTAAAAATCTGCTCAGACTCAGCGGAATCGATTAATGCGTCTATTCTGGCTAATAGGGCTGATGATCTCATGGTTATGGGGAGGCGAAATGAAAATCGCGACATACAACGTCGAAAATCTTTTCGATATGAACGATGACGGAACCGAATACGAAGAGTATATCCCCAACGGATTGTGGGGATGGGATGAAACGATGTATCGGACAAAACTGCGCCATACGGCAGAGGTGATCCGCGATATCGGTGCAGACGTCATCGGATTGCAGGAAATCGAATCCGAGAGTGCCCTCAAAGATCTCAAAGCCGAACTCAACCGCCAAGGGCTTTATTACCCCTATTATGCATTTGCCAGAACCAAAAACTCTACCGTCAACAATGCACTTCTGAGCCGTTATCCGATACAAAGCGCACTAAAACTTCCGGTCGGCGCAAGCCGTAAATACCGCGATATTTTAGAGGTTAAAATTCTCCTGGACGGGAAACCTCTACGCATTTTCGTCAACCACTGGAAGTCCAAAAGCGGTCCGGAGAGCGAACGGATTCTCTGTGCCAAACGGCTTGCACTGCGTTTAAAAGAGCTTCCTCCCGATGAACCTTTTGTACTGATAGGGGATTTCAACTCCCATTATGAAGAGTACCGCACTTTTCTACGAAGCCGAAAACACAACGATACCGACGGTATAACCGGAATCAATCATATCCTACATACCATCGATTCTGATAACAACCCCGTTACCTACGGTTCGCTGGAAAAAGATGCTACCTATCTTTATAATCTCTGGTACGAACTTCCTGAAAACAGACGGTGGAGCCATCAGTACAGAAAAACCGAAGAAGCCCTCGACAATATCATCATCTCCCCTGCATTGGCAGATGGAAAAGGGATCGAATACGCACGCGGTAGTTTTAACCGTTTTGATCCCTCTTATCTCTTTTATAAAAATAAAATCTACCGCTGGCAACAAAGCCGCAAGTACCCGAAGCACCATTTAGGGGAAGGCTATTCGGATCATTTACCTATCTATGCCGTATTCACATTCTAATCAGAAACGGGCTATAATGGGTGAATGGAACTTTTGCCACTGACAAGATACATCTCCTACCATATTTATCATACCATCCTTCTCATCCCGAAAATCACCCTCGATTCCGATCCTGCAAACCTGCACCAATTCCGTGTATCATTGCGCCGGATACGGGCTTTACTCAAACTCTACCCATATGTGCCGTTGTCATTTCCCCCTATCCTCAAACAATTTATCAAACGAACCAATCCGCTGCGAGAGCTTGATGTATTACTTGCCGATATCTCCTCGAAGAATTATCCGAATGCCTATCGCCATATCACCGAACTTCGCAACGACTATTACGGTGAACTCTTCGACGATCTTCACAGAAAAGAGATATTGGAGGTTTTAAATGAGTTTTACGACAGCGTGATCGAGTGCAATCCTTCAACCGATACGCAGCAGCTTATCTACGATGCACTATCCTATTATCAGGAGAGTATTAATCTATACAACGCGCTCACTCCGCAAACTCCTGAAAAAGAGCTGCATGCCCTTCGTATACGGTTTAAAATATCGCGCTATGCTTTGGAATTTCTGACTGAGAGTTCTCTGCACGACGAAGGGGAAAAAATCACTCAGTGCAAAATGTTGCAAGATCATCTAGGGAGAATTCAGGACATTTCCAACCAAATCGAATGGTTTCAGGCACTCTATCGCCGCCATCCGATTAAAGAGTTTTCCAAACTCCTCAAAGAGCGTAAAAAACAGCTAAAGATTTTCAAAGAGTCCAGTCGATAGGAGCGATTGCATGCTGTTGCAGATATCGATTCGTTTGCGAAAATGGTTTTGATCCGAAAAACCCCCGATACGAAGAGAGAGGAGAGGGATGCGGAGCTTTTAAAATCAGATGTTTTTTACCGTCAATCAAGCCCGATTTTTTCCCTGCGGGAGCCCCCCATAATATAAAAACGATATGCTCGCGTCGCTCGCTCAACGTCCGGATCACCTGATCCGTAAAACGTTCCCATCCCCTCTCTTTATGTGAGAAGGCTTCACCCGCACGAACGGTTAACAGCGTATTGAGGAGCAAAACCCCCTCCTGCGCCCAATGACTCAAATCCCCGTTTTTGGGATACGGACATCCGATATCGTCGACAAGTTCTTTAAATATGTTTTGCAGTGAAGGGGGAAGAGGGATTCCCTGTTGAACGGAAAACGAAAGACCGTGAGCTTGCCCAGGCCCATGATAAGGGTCTTGACCCAGTATTACGACTTTAACCGATTCAAAAGGGGTCGAATTAAATGCATTAAAGATATGGCTACCTTGCGGAAAAATCGTATAGCGTTTTTTTTCTTCGACCAAAAAGGCTTTTAGCTCTTCCATATAGGGGTGAATAAATTCATTTTTAAGAGCCTCTTTCCAGCTCTCATGGATAATCGGATTGACGGACATAACGTTACTTCAAAATGTCGTCTTCAAAAATGACCATTTCGTAAATGCTCCGTTTGGTGACAAGCGATTTTTCCGGAGGAACACCGCTGGAATTGCGCATACGGGCAAGTTCCAGACGCATCTCTGAGAGCTCTTGCTCCATCATCTCCATTTTATCTTTTAAACGCATGACGACGTCGACTCCGGCGAGGTTCACTCCCAACTCGCGGGTGAGACGGAGAATCGTTTTAATCTTTTCGATATCGCGTTGGGAATACAGACGTATCCGACCATCCGAACGTGACGGCGTAATCAGGTTTTCCCTCTCGTATTGACGGAGCGTCTGCGGATGGATATCGAGGATCTTGGCTACGATGCTGATCATGTAAACCGGTTCGTCAAAATGGTGCATCATTTACTCCTGCGGAAGGGATTTTTTCATCTGCTCGACTAACGCCGGATCGATTTTCTCCACTGCAGGGAGAACGATATTGGCTTTAAGATACAAATCGCCGCGAACGTTGGTTTGGCGATTCATAACCCCCATCTCTTTGAGCCGGAAACGCTGAGAGTTTTTCGTGTTTTCCGGAACTTTGAGAGTAACCTCTTTTTCCAATGTCTGAACGCTCACTTTTCCGCCGAAAAGAGCGGCATAGAGCGGGACATTAAACGTTTTGATCAGGTTATCCCCCTCCCGTTCGTATTCTGGATTTGCCGCCACGTCGATGCGAAGATACAAATCGCCGACTTGATTTCCGGCACGTTTTCCTTTTCCTCGCACACGGAGCTTTTCGCCGCTTTTAATCCCTGCGGGAATTTTAATGTCGAAACTCTCACCGCTTAGACTGATCGAATGTTTTCCACCCAATACCGCAACGGCAAACGGAACGGTGACGTTGGCATCGATATCGAGATTCATTCCCCCTCCGAAACCGCCTCCGCCAAAACCGGCTCCCCCATTAAATCCGCCGAAGCCGCCTCCGCCAAATCCGCCGCGTCCTCCTCCGAAACCGCCTGCACCGCCGAAAATATTGCGCAGAATCTCGTCTAGATCTACATTTCCTCCCTGCCCTCGGGCAAAATCGTGGAAATTCTGACCGCCGAACATCGAGTCGCCGAATTGGTCGTATTTGGAACGTTTCTCTTTATCGCTGAGCACTTCATAGGCGGCATTAATCTCTTTGAATTTCTCTTCGGCCTTCGGGTCTTTGTTCACATCGGGATGATACTGACGCGCCAATTTTCGATAGGCTTTTTTGATCTCGGCGTCACTTGCGCTCGAAGAAACTTCTAATGTATCGTATAAACTTTTTGACATATTCAAATCCTGGTAATAATGATAATAATTTAACTGTAAAAATTATAGCACTAAGATTGAGTCAATGTCAATCAAGGTTAAAAAGAGGTTTTCGTAGATTAGGGGAAAAGAAAGGATTTCACATTGCGCCGTAGAGGCGCAACTTATCTTAGTGGAGAAAGTGGCGTACACCGGTGAAATAAAGGGCCATCCCATGCTCGTCCGCCGCCGCGATGACTTCCTCATCCCGTACCGAACCGCCCGGTTGGATAACGGTTTTAACTCCCGCTCCCGCTGCCGCATCGATTGAGTCACGAAACGGAAAGAACGCTTCGGAAGCCAAGGCTGAACCGCTGACATCCAGCCCCATCTCTTCGGCCTTTTTGAGTGCACAGCGTGCCGCATCGACACGGGAAGTCATCCCCATACCGACCGCTACCATCGCCGCATCTTTAACGTAGACGACACAGTTTGATTTCGTGAGTGACGCGACTTTATAGGCAATCTCGGCATCTTTCATCGCCGCTTCATCGGCAACATGTTTCGTTACCAATTTAGCATTTTTCACTTCATCCGCAGTCACTTTGTCCGCATCTTGGAAAACGAATCCGCCGTCGATATGTTTGAAATCGATTGCATCGTTGCTTAATGCAATACGATCGCTGCCGTATTCAAACAATTTAAGCCGTTTCTTCGGTTCAAATACTGCTTGAGCCTCTGCATCGATACGTCCTGCGATAATCACTTCGAGGAACATTTCGTTCATTTTCTCTGCTAACTCTTTCGTCACGACACCGTTTACCGCGACCACACCGCCGAATGCCGAAATCGGATCGCATTTAAGCGCTTCATTATAGGCGTCCAAAAGCGAATTACGGATCGCAAATCCGCAAGGATTCCCGTGCTTGACGATACAGATTGCATTCTCATCTCCGAATGCCGCCGCGATTTTTACCGCTCCGCTGATATCGGTAAGATTGTTAAAGCTTGCTTCCCCCTTGAGGGTTTTGAAGTTTTTGCTGAAGAATGCGTCAAACTCATACAAACCGCCTTTTTGGTGAGGGTTTTCGCCGTAACGGGTATCCATTACTTTGTTTCCGACGATGAATTGTTTTGAGCCCATACCGTTGTTGAAACGTTTGTTCATGTAGTTGGCGATCATGCTGTCATACGCCGCCGTGTGCTCATACGCTTTAATCATCAAATCACGGCGAAATTCCATCGTGTTTTCACCGTTGGCGATGGCGTTGAGGACGAGTGAATAATCTGACGGGTCAGTGAGGATAATGACACTGTCAAAGTTTTTTGCCGCAGAGCGGACCATCGCAGGACCGCCGATATCGATGTTTTCGATGATCTCTTCGAAATCGTCGGTTTTCTCGATCGTCGCTTTAAACGGATAGAGATTGACACACACCAAATCGATCGCTTCGACACCCAGTTCTTTTGCCTGATCGAGATGCGATTGTTTGTCGCGACGGTGCAAGATTCCACCGTGAATATACGGATTGAGAGTTTTTACGCGCCCTTCAAAACACTCAGGGAATTTGGTCACTTCGTCGATCTCGATCGCAGCGACGTTTGCTTCTTTGAGCATTTTATACGTTCCGCCCGTCGAGATGATTTGATAATCCAAACCGATCAGAGATTTGGCGAATTCAACGATGTTGCTTTTATCGCTGACACTGAGCAGTGCACGCTTCATGGCAATCCTTTGATAAAATTAGTGGCGGAATTTTAGCCGAAACTGCTTTAAGGTAAGGTAAAGTTTCAAGTATGAATACGTATAGCCATCCTTTTCCCCCTATCATCAATAACAATACACAAATACTTTTCCTCGGAAGCTTCCCCAGTATTGCCTCATTTGAGCAGTCTTTCTACTACGCTCATCCCCGTAATGCCTTTTGGCCAATCCTTGAAGAGATATTCAATATACGGTTGGAAACCAATGAAGCCAAAAAAACGTTTTGTCTCGAAAAGGGGATCGGATTGTGGGACGTTATAGGGAGTTGTGAGCGGAGCAACTCAAGCGATACGAATCTAAAAAACTGTATTCCGAATGATTTTGAAAAACTGTTACGTGACTATCCTAATATCCGAGCACTCGGATTTACGGGGCAAAAAAGCTACGATTTGTTTAGGAAGCATTACAAAGATTTAGAAGTAGAAAGAGTCCTGCTCCCTTCCACTTCTCCAGCCCATGCGGCGATGAAGAGAGAGGAAAAAGCACAAAGCTATAAAGATTTTTTAGATAAGTTTCTAACTGTTTAATACTTGCTCAAAAATATTTTTCGCCGTTTTCCAACGATCCACTTTCGCATTCATCATGACGATGACGCAATCTTTACCGTCTTTTTTCGCACGCGCTATAAGACAGGCTCCCGCTTTATTGGTAAATCCGGTTTTGATACCGACCGCATAAGCGTATTTATGTAAAAGGCGGTTGTGCGTATAAGCGACGAATTTTCGATGGGTGTTTTGAGAGTAATAAATGTGATTATTAAGTTTACTGATAGCGTTGAATTTAGGATTTTTGATCGCGTATTCGGTCAGTTTTAGCAGATCGTTCGGGGTCGAATAATGTTCTTTGTCATCAAACCCGCAAGGGTTTTGGAAATGGGTATGGCGCATGCCGATCGCTTTTGCTTTTGCGTTCATCATATCCACAAAATGCTCTTTGGTCCCTCCAAGCGCAATAGCGATTGCCATAGCTGCATCATTGTCCGAGTGGATCATAGCTGCGCGAACCAAATCGCTCAAAATGATCTGATCCCCTTTCTTATATCCCGCGATGGTCGGCTCGACACGGGTCATCTCCCGCGTAATCGTGACAGTCTGATTCATTTTCCCGCTGTTGATTGCCAAAAGCGCCGTCATCACTTTCGTCAGACTGGCAGGCTTGAGGGTTTTTTGCCCCTCTTTCGAATACAAAACATGCTCGGATTTTAAATCTTTGACTACCAATGCTCCCACTTTCAACTTATCGAGTTCATGCTTGTCGATATCGGCAAACAAACTCATCGAAACAATCAGTGAAAGTCCGATAATTTTTTTAATCATCTAAAATCCTTACTTTATCTTTTTAATTTTATACATTTAAAGCAAATGGCATGCCAATGCCGATCCGTGCCCTTTTCTCGAAGATCGCATTACAGGCTGGTAATGGAAAAAAACCTCAAAAGTGATATAATCAACCCATGCAAATCACACTTCCGGCTTCTATCGACATTGTCAATGCCGAAGATCGTTGTATCATACGGTGCAGCGGATCATGGACAATCCCGTATCTCGCATCCGCCGCCAGAGAGCTGGAATCATTTCGACCGGATAAAGCCGTCTCTCTGGATGTTAGCCATGTCAGCGAACTCGACTCGGCAGGCGCAGCACTGTGGCAGATGCAATTACGTGCGATCAAAGACCAGGGACTGGAAAGCGAATTGATCGGAGTCAAAAGCGAGCAAAATACACTGTATGAACTCCTTTATGGACATCCTCTAAAAAAAGCGAAGGCTCCGCTTCCCGATTCATGGCTTTACGCACTCGGAAAAGCGACCCATACCCATGTGTTGGGAATAGGCGAATTTTTAGCCTATCTCGGGGAGGCTTTCGTCCTTTTATTTTACACCCTTACCCACCCGCTAAAAATACGTTATCGATCGATAAACGCCCACATCTATGCTACCGGAACCAGCGCTTTGCCGATTATAGCCCTCAGCGCATTTTTGATCGGAGTCGTCATCGCGTATCAAAGCATCGTACAGCTTCAAAAATTCGGTGCGGATGTTTTTATCGTCGATACGATAGGTATTTCCCTCTCTCGGGAACTGGCCCCGCTCATCACAGCCATCGTCGTAGCAGGACGAAGCGGTTCGGCTTTTACCGCTCAAATCGGTGCCATGAAAATGACCCAAGAGATCGACGCGATGAGGACAATGGGATTTGAACCGTTTACTTTTTTGGTTTGGCCGAGGGTATTCGCGCTAATGATCGTTATGCCGCTGCTCATCTTTTTTGCCGATATCGTCGGTATTTTCGGGGGGATGGTGATCGCAGCAGCCCAATCTCATATAAGTTTCACCGAATTCATACATCGGCTTCAAGGAGCACTGGCCGTCAAACATTTTATAATCGGTATTATCAAAGGCCCTTTTTTCGCCTTTTTGATCGCGATGGTCAGTACCTATCGAGGCTTTCAAGTCTCTTTAAATACCGAAAGCATAGGGTTATACACCACGAAAAGCGTCGTCAATTCAATCTTTTTAGTCATCGCCTGCGATGCCCTTTTCTCCATTCTCCTCACAGAGCTGAAATTATGACAATGCCGATTATCGAAGTACGTGACGTCGTGACGTCGTTCGGGGCTAATATTATCCACGACCGTATCAGTTGTACGGTAAATCATAATGAAATATATGCCCTTTTGGGAGGGAGCGGTTCGGGAAAATCGACTTTATTGCGTGAAATGATTCTGCTCCAGCGTTTTCAAAGCGGTACAATCAACGTGTTGGGATACGATCTTGAAAACATCACTCCTGCCGATGCCCAGAACCTTCGACGTCAGTGGGGGGTATTGTTTCAATCAGGAGCCTTATACTCTTCTCTTACCGTCGGCGAAAATATAGCTATCCTCTATAAAGAGTATACCGATTTGCCCCACTCGATGATCGATGAACTCATCGCCCTTAAAATCGATCTCGTCGGTCTTCCGGCGCACGCCCGCTATCTCTATCCCAGCGAACTCAGCGGCGGAATGATCAAACGTGCGGCATTGGCGCGGGCGTTGGCACTGGATCCGAAGCTGCTTTTTTTGGATGAACCGACATCCGGACTCGATCCTCTCAGCTCACGGCAATTTGATGCATTGATCCGACAGCTCAGAGATCTGTTGGGGCTGACGGTGATCATGGTGACACATGATTTGGATACCATACATCATATCGTTGATCGTTTCGCCCTCCTGGGTGAAAAAAAAATCATTGCGGAGGGGACTCTCGAAGAAGTTTTCGCCCAAGATCATCCGTTAATCGATTATTTCTTTCAAAAGGGGTCTTATGGAATCAAAAGTTAACTACACCGCCGTAGGAATTTTTGTCCTGTTACTCGGTTCTGCCCTCATCGCTTTTGCTTTTTGGCTCGGAAAATACAATCAAGATGAAGGAAATTACCATCGCTTCCGCGTCTATATTACCGAATCGATCTCCGGCCTCTCGCCCGAAGCCGCCGTCAAATTCCATGGAGTCGACGTCGGGATGGTCGAATCGATCCGAATCAATCCGAAAAACAGCGAAGAGGTCGAACTGACACTTAAAATCCATAAAGACACTCCGATCAAAACCGATTCCACTGCCGTCTTAAAATTTTACGGTATCACGGGATTGGCATTTATCGAAATCGTCGGCGGTTCCAAAGATGCCCCCCTTTTAAAAACCGCTAAAAACAACATTGCGATCATCCCTTCATCTCCTTCATTGATCAAACGGCTCGATGAATCGCTCAGCAATGTCGCCTTTAAACTCTCAAATGCACTCGATCATGCCGACCGTCTTTTTAGCGAACAAAATATTGAAAATGTCGCTCAAACACTTGAACATCTGCGTTCGCTGAGTGCACAAATCGACGGCTATCAGGCTCAAATCAGACTCTTACTGCAGCAAACGTCTCAATTGGAAAACAATGCCAGCGAATCGCTTTATGCGATGAAAAATGCGGCAGACAGCGTCAAAAATTCTTCTGATAAATTTAATCTCATGATGCAGACAAAAATGAACGCTGCGCTGGACTCTCTAAACACCGCTTCACGCGAAAGCCATACTCTGATCCGTAAAATTGAAGAGTCGCTTGAGCGCGGCGACTATAACCTCAATGCGATCGCCTCGCCTGCTGCTTCCGAACTCGGAGATTTGATGCGACAGACGCAAACTCTTTCGAATGAGATGGAGATGACGTTACAAAATCTGCGAGAGAGCCCCTCAGATCTCTTATTCAAACAATCCACCCCTAAACCCGGACCAGGAGAATAATTATGCGAACTTTTTATTTGTTTATCCCCGTTTTATTGCTCTATTCGGGGTGTTCCACCGTCACCCCCAGTATCAGCGAATATACGATTCTTCCCAGCCCTGTGCTAGCAAATGCGTCGGCAGAAAGTTCCTCATCACGGACACTGCGTATCGCCTCGATCAAAACGCTCCCCTCTCTCGCATCCAAAAATCTCTATTATTTTTATGAAAAAGGGGAAAGCGGCCATTACCTCTACAGCCGCTGGAGCGATACCCCTTCCGTTTTACTTGAACGTTCTTTAAGCTCCGTACTTCAGGAAAAAAATATGTTCAAAGCTTTTTTCCCCTCTTCGTCTTCGGCACAAAGCGACCTCATCCTCGAATCCGACCTCAACGCTTTTTACCATCGTCTCAACGACAACGGCACCAGTCAAGGCTACCTCGATATTACGTACCGGTTGATCGACTCTACGACCAAAAAAACGATCGGTTCAAAACACTTTACCATCATTACCCCAGCCCCGACAAACGATGCTAAAGGTGCCGTAGAGGCGCTTACACGTGCGACGGAAACCGTAAGCGATCAGTGTGCGCAATGGCTAATCACAACACTCAAGGAGAAACAATGAGCGGCAATATCGGAATCTTATGTTCGGGAGGAGATGTTTCGGGGATGAATCCTGCCCTGAAGCGTTTTGTCGAATATTCCTACATGAAAGGGATGCAGCCCTATTTCATTTACCACGGATTCGAGGGGTTGATTGATAATAAGATTGAAAAAGCCACTTACAGCGATGTCGCCGGTATCATTACCCGAGGGGGGACCAAAATCGGATCGGCCCGTTCCGAACGGTTCAAAGAGGAGAGATACCGTACCCTAGCAGCCGAAAATCTCAAAGCACACGGTATCGATCGGCTCGTCGTCCTCGGAGGAGACGGAAGTTTTCGGGGTATGGAACGTTTTTTTGCCGATACCCAAGTCGCCTTTTGCGGCATCCCCTCTACCATCGACAACGATATCAACGGCACCGACTATTGTCTGGGAGTCGATACGGCTCTGGGAGTCATCAAAGAGGCTATCGATCAGATCCGCGATACCGCTTCCTCGTTCAACCGTGCGTTCGTTATCGAAACGATGGGACGCAACTGCGGTTATCTGGCACTGGTTTCCGCCATCACTTCGGGTGCCGAAATCTGTTTGATTCCCGAAATACCGATCGATATTCATGAGTATAAAGGGTGTTTCCAATCCCAGATTTCCAAAGGGCGCGATTATTTTATCGCTATCGTCTCCGAAGCGCTTCAAAACAGTAATGAAGTCGCCCAATGGTTTGAGAAGGAATTAGGCTTCGAATCGCGGGTAAGTATTTTAGGCCATATTCAACGCGGCGGCAATCCGAGCGTATACGACCGCCTCATGGCATACCGTTTTGTCACTTACGCCATCGATGCGCTTCTGGAGGGGAAAACCCATTCGGTTATTTGTTACGACAAAAGCCATTTCACGTTTAAAACAATCGATGAAGTAGCACTACACCCTTATCATCTGGATGAAGAACTGCTCAATCTCGGGCGTGAGCAATTTGCACCATCGCACTGTCAAATGTAGGATAAAGAAAAGTAAACCCGTTTTCCTGAAGCACTTTAGGATACACCTCTTTGGAATCGAGCATCACGCGCGATCCTTCCCCGAAAGCCAATTTTACAAGCCATGCGGGAAGATCAAAAAATGTCGGCCGATGCAATATTCGTCCCATCGCTTTTGTTTGTGCCATATTGCTGATCGGTTCGGGAGAAGTCAAATTCACAATCCCTTTTATCTGCGTATGCTCGATGAGGAAAGCACACGCACGCACCAGATCTTCCAAATGGATCCAAGAAACCATTTGAAATCCGTCTCCCATTTTCCCTCCAAGCCCCATCTTAAAAGGGGGAAGCATTTTCGTCATTGCCCCTCCCGCAGAACCGTATACGACCCCAAAACGCATTGTACAAACCCGTGTGCGATCCGATTGTGCCCGCATCGCGCTGTATTCCCAATCATGGACCAATCCGGCTAAAAAATCATCTCCGAGATGGCGCGAAGACTCATCATGCTGATGAAAAGAGTCGTATATCCCTACGGCAGACGCATTTAAAAGCGTGTGCGGCGGTTGAGTGCAAAGTGCTATCGCCGCTACCAGCTTATCGGTCGTATCCAATCGGCTTGTACGTAAAAGTTCTTTATAGCTTTTGCTCCAGCGTCCTAGAATACTGGCACCCGCTAGATTAATCAGAACATCACATCCGTTTACCTTCTGTACAATCGATGCAGCATCACTCGATTTTCTGACACTGATACCGATAACAGTATCACCTTGTTTTTCAAAATAGCCTCTTAACGCACTCCCGACAAATCCGCTCATTCCGCATATTGCTATTTTCATCGATATTCCCTTTTCATAGTACGTTAATTGTAGCTTACTCGCAGCATTAGTGGGTTTAAAGATATAATTGGTTCAACGCTTTAATCCTAATCTAATTCCTGAGGTTATCATGTTATACCAAGTGATCGTCTATGTTCCCTTAAGCCATGCCGACAGTGTCAAAAATGCCCTTTTTGACGCTGGAGCCGGCCATTACGAACATTATGACCGATGCAGTTGGGAGACATCCGGAACAGGGCAGTTTCGTCCGCTTGAAGGCTCTAAACCCGCCATCGGAGAGTTCGATACTCTAGAATACGTCCAAGAGATAAAAATTGAGATGATCTGTACCGACGGAGCGCTACGCAATGTTTTGGAAACGCTTAAACACGTTCATCCTTACGAAGAACCGGCTTACGGGGTGATTGAATTGAAAATACTTGAAGATTTTTTAGAAAAGAAGTGAGAAGATTTCCCCGAAAGGGGAAAGAGGCATCAGCCGCAAGAAGGAACGTTGCCTGAATCTGAACCGTATTCGAACAAGAAATCGCGAAGATCTTGTGATTGTGCTTTAAACATATCGCCGTTGAAGAACGGTTCTGCTTTTGTACCGGCATGTTTTTTGATAATGCCCGCACCGTTGTTTGCGAATAGATCATCCCATTCGTCTTGTGTATGCATAGCGGCACCTTTAGTCCCGTTACCATGACAGTTTTTACATGTTTTCAAATAAGATTTTTGACCTTTTTTGATATCGGCAGATGCCGTTGTACTCATCATCCCGACAGCTACAACTGCCGCGAGGAAAAATGAAGCTGACTTTTTCATCGTGTTCTCCTTCAAAAGTTATGGTAGCTTAAGACACCTTCAGCATTTTCGAAAAAACGGTGAAGGTGTCTTGACACTTATAAATCATATCGGATAAAGAATAAATGAACGTTTAACAAACCGTTTTTTTGATGGATTTTTTACACATTTTATCAAAAACGTATCAAATTATCCCATTTTAATCGTTTTCTTCTTCCGCTTCAATCTCTTGAAGTTTCCCGAGTTTTACTTCGTTGCGAATCTTATCCTGACGGATTTTACGATACGCTTTATACTGCGCTTTTTTCAGCTCTTCACCCTCTAAACCGACCTCGGCACCGATCTCTTCGGCACTTAATCCCGCCTCGTTCATCATGATCATACGAAACTCTTTTTTAGTCAAATGGCGTTTCAACGAAGCGTACAATTCGCGTTCGTCATCGCCGATTTCCACAGCACTGCATTCATACAGCCGTGCCAATACTTCGCGAATCGTTTTATCAGGGTTATAGCGGAGCCATAAAGAGTTCTCTAACATTTATAAAAATACCTTTGTAAGAATTTGGGTGAGATCTTTCGTATCGACAATGACGTTTGCCTCTTTTTTTAAAATCTCCTTGGCGCAAAACGCCACACGCATACCCGCATGGGCAAACATGGAACGGTCATTCGCCCCGTCCCCGATCGCCATCGTCTCTTCCTGAGTGATTCCAAATAGTCCTTGAAGCCGTTGAAGCATATCCCCCTTGGAGAAATCGAACATCATATCTCCTCCGACGAGGCCCGTAAGATGTCCGTGCTTTTCATGCAAAACGTTGGAAAAATCAGCATCGTATCCGAGGATATGTTTTGCATACGACGTGGCTGAACGGAATCCTCCGCTGAAACAAACGACTTTTATCCCCCGCTCTTTGAGCGCAGAAATCGTTTCGACGGCTCCTGGCATATACGGGAGATTGCGGCAAATATGTTCTACCTTTGAAAATTCCAACCCTTTTAGAAGGCCGACACGCTGTTGCAAACTCTCAAAAAAATCGAGTTCACCGTTCATTGCCCGTTCCGTAATTGCACTGACCTCGGCTCCGATACCGAGAGACTCGGCAAAAAAGTCGATCGTTTCGCCGTCCATCAGCGTCGAATCAAAATCAAATACTGCTAATTTAATCAAAAGAGCCTATCCTGTTTGTTATAATGGCGCAATTATATCCAAAGGCTCCTTTTGTTCGAAACCTTTATCGAAAAACTCCGCAACGGTACCTATATCACCCTCGAAACGACCCCTTCGCGCTCGGCACAATTCACCCCGACTATCGAAAAAATCGCCACGTTGGGTCTGGATAAACTGGTAGACGGTTTCAGTACGACAGACAATCCGCTCGCCAAACTCAAATACAATGCCCTCTTTGCCGCCATGAAACTCCAAGATCGTTTTGGACTCCCGACGTTAGCGACGATGAGTATGCGCGATCGCAACCGTATTGCACTCCAATCCGACCTTCTCGGGGCGAACGAATCAGGTGTCCGCGCCGTACTCGCCCTTACCGGAGACAGCGCCCACTATTCCGACCAACCCCATGCCAAAGGGGTATTTGAAGGCAACAGCAATCTTTTGCTCGATATTATCACTACCCTTAACCGCGGCGTTGACATGGCAGATCAAAAACTCCTCGCTCCCGTTCAGCCCATTTATCCCTTTGCCGTAATCGACGCTTACGCAAAAAATAGCGCCGCTTTGCAGAAAAAGCTCTCTAAAAAAGTCTCGCACGGAGCCGTCGCCATCATTTCCCAACCGGTTTATGATCTCGAAAATGCCCGAAAACTTCTCACGATGACAAACGAAGCCAACATCGAGCATCATGCAAATTGTGTTTTGATTTTAGGCTATTTCCCGATTACGAAACTTCGAACCGCCCGCTTTTTGGATGAGAATGTCCCCGGTATTCATGTCCCGCACAGTTGGGTCGAAGCCCTCGAAGCCGCGGCAAAAATCAGCCCTGAGGAAGAGTACCGTGTCGGATTTGAACTCAGCAAAAATCTTTTCGAAGAGCTCAAAGCACTCCATCCGAAAATCCACATTATGACTGCCAATCAGTTTGAGTTAGCCAAGGCTATTTTGAGCTAATAGTGATACCGACACTGCGCCACGATTACAAGATCATTTTTGATCGTGTAGACGAGGCGGTGTTCTGCCGTAATCCGTCGGGACAGATACCCCGATAAATTCTCTTTTAGCCGTTCAGGCTTCCCCAATCCTTCATCGGGATTTCGACGGATATCTTCCAATAGTGCATTAATCCTTTTGAGAATCTTTTTATCATTGTGCTGCCAATAGAGATAATCTTCCCATCCATTGGTCGAAAACGCAATCATCAACTCGCGATCTCTCGGACAGTGAATTCCCCTTTTTCGATCTCTTCGACCGAATCCAGCAAACGATCACGATTGGTTTTAGACGAGAGCAGATACATCGTCTCTTTCATCGACGCATACTCTTCGTACGAGATCAGTACGGCACTTTGGTTGTCTTTGGTCGTGATAATGTACTCTTCGCAGTCGTTGCAGACACTATCGATCATGCTACGCAGGTTGTTGCGTGCCGCAGAATAAAACATGGCTTGCATCGCACACTCCTTTTTTTGTCAATATGTTGTCATTATGACGAATAAAATACATTTTGTCAAGATATTAGCAATAGTAAAATTTATTTCGTCCGTAAACTACTACTTAAACCAATAAGGCGTCGCTTTTGCCCACGGGGTGTTTTCATAACGCTCATGCAACAAATCATACGCTTTTTTTGAGTATTCACCATGCGAACAATTAGTGTCTTTTCCAAGCAACCAACAAAAATTGCATCCATACCGTGTTGTTCTGACAGCGCGATTTAGATTAGCTGCCCGCTCATTTTGCTCTTCGGGAGTTATTGCAATTCCGGATTCCATTTCACGTTTGATAACTGCTTCGCTGAGGTATTTCGGTCCGGAAGGAATACTTTCCAGTGCTTCGATCTCTTTTTTATCTATCAACGCCATATAGGGGTGGTTGTTCAGCAATTTGTGCTGATTATCGAGATAAGGCTCTAATTCACTTCTTAGACTTTGGTCTTCCGTTCTATTTCTAGTATTAAAGGAGAGGATATTGTTGTCATTCGGAACAATCATCATGGCATTAAAAATACGCTTTTTAAACATCTCGCTGTCAAAGCGGCACCACCAGTTGTTATCATTATGATTATACACGTCGATAGCATCAAGTCTTATCCCCTTTTCTTCCCCTTTACGCTCAGAGTCATCCGCATATTCCAAATAAAGTGCCGGACGAAAACGAGGCATTTTTAGTAAAAAGCTGATGTATTTATCCCGATTGTGACCGGCAACACTCTCCAACAGCGACTCTCGAATCGAGGGATTGAGTTTGGCAGCCAATGCAGCGTATTTGTCGATCTGATCATTATCGTATTCGAGTAACACTGCCCTTGTAAAAAGGCTACGAGAAATCATCCCTCGATACTCACGTTTGATACGATCGTCCGTTGCCATCGAATTGAGTAATTTAAACGGCAAAATTTCGATCATTTCCCGCCATACTCTATCGTCATTATCGTACTTATAGAATTCATAACGGTGATAATCAGTGAGGATCGCTACACTAATTGCTTCATCCGGTGTTGTCGCTAATAAGCTTCTCCACTGTTCAAATTCATTAGGAAGCTTTTTTTGTATACCGTCGAGTAGAGTACGCGCATTTTGAATCCTATCCGTATAAACTAACCACCGCAATGTTTCATTTAGAACCCGTCTAAAATCGTCTCTACGATAGCTATATTCCATCGATTCTGGAAAATAAAGCAACTCTTTCTCAAAATAATCCCAATGCCCGAAAATTAGCGCATCGGCTTTATCAATCTCACCTCGTCCTAAACGGATACGCACTGCATTTCTCCACAGATCAAAAATCCATATTCGATATTCCGGGGTTTCATTTTTCCATGCGCTATTTAGATAGGGTTCAGCATCGAAAAGAATTTTAGAAGCGAAATCATCCTTTGGATGGACGCGTTGAATAGCAATTTGTAGCCACGCCCCGTCTTTGGTCTTTTTCCATTGTTCGAGTGCATGAATTACGATATTCCGATTTTGTTCCCAATACGGGTTCTCTTGTTGATGCAACGACCAAAGCCAATCGTAATCAAATACGTTATATGCCCATTTTGCCTGCATCCAGTCGATGAGAGGATTTTGCGAAGCCAATGTCTTTACGGAACGCATTCTCGGACCTTCCGGTTCGTATGAGGTCAACCACCAATCAACGGCTTTTGAATTCGGTGCATAACGTGCAAAATAAACATTGAACTGCGCCAAAGCATCTTTTTGTTCGTTAAATGCTTTTTCGGGCTGTTCAACACTATCGGTAGAAAGCCGAACGAGCTTTTGAAGCCAGTTTAAATGTTCCATTGCCAGTTCAGGGGTAAGCTCCAAATCAAAAGAGCGCATATTGCTCATAATGACAAAACGGTAATTTTTTGCAATATCGTGAATGCTACTCAAAGAAGGATCGGCGAGGATTTCTCCGATTTTATGATAAGCCTCTTCAGCACGATTTTGATACGCAAGTGTTCGAACGACCATATAAGCCGCCATTGGTCGCTGAGGTGAATCGTTCAGTTTTTCGACTTCTTGATAATTTGCCAATGCCGTTGGATAATCTTTTCTATAAAAATTCCAACTGCCAAGTTGATAAAGAAAATCCCCTTTTGCTCTTTGCGGAAGTTTCCCAACAGGTTGGATCGGCATTACATCGTCCTCTTGAGCACCTTCACATGCCGAAAAGACCCGATGTTGATTGACAGCCCATAGTTTCAAATACGGTAAATCTTTCCCTAATTGCGTTTGGATCTCCCGTAACGTTACTAATCCACTCTTATAATTACACTCAGTCCATCGGTTTGAATCCATTTGAGGGGAGAAACCGGGAATCTTTAACGCCAAAAGTACTTTTGACCACACCAGTGAATCGCTCGGTGCTTCAGAATAGTAGGTATCTGCATAAAGCGTTTCGGACATCAATGCCGGACGAGTAATTGTTTGCTTAGCTGTTGGGTGTCGGTCTTGAGTTTTCTTTTCCAAATAATCAAGTTGAAGATGATACGAATCGATCAAGCACTTTACGTCCTTACATCCGTTTCGTTTTTTCATCCATGCAAACTGCTCATTTTTGAGCTGATTTTTCTCTTTAGTATATTTAATGGCTTCTTTAAATACTTTGGATAGATTTTCATCCATCACAGATAGTTCTTTATCCGAACAAATCATCTTCTCAACATTGGTTTTCGCTTTCGAACAATCAAAACTTGCCCCGAACAGAGAGATGGTTAGAGGGATAACAAAAATTAAAATTTTTTTCATTCTAGTTCCTACAATCTTTACATGCTATCAAAATTACATTATTATAGTATTTTTTCGTTGTAGATTCAACCATAGTATTTGCTCGTATCGTAAGTAATTTTGAGCTAATTTCAGCCTCTTTTGGCTATAATCGATCATTATTAAATTGCAGGAATACTCTTTATGATCGATGTAAAACTTCTCCAGAAAAATTTTGACGAAACCGCCTCTGCGCTCATGCGCAAAAAAGTCTCCGCCGAGACGATCGCGGAACTCAAATCTGCCAACGAAACCCTCAAAAGCGCCAAACAAGCTTACGAGACCCTCCAAGCCAAACAAAACGAACTCAGTAAACTCTTCGGACAGTATAAAAAAGAGGGAAAAAGCACCGACGAGCTTAAAATCGAAGTGGATGCCAACAAAGCGACCCTCAACGATCTGCTTGACGCACAGCGCAGTGCCGAAGAGGCTCTCGATGCCATCATTATGCGGGTTCCGAATATTCCCGACGCGGACGTACCGGACGGAGAAGATGAAAATGACAATATCGAGCTCCGCAAAGTCCTCACCCCTCCGACATTTTCTTTTACCCCGAAAGAGCATTGGGAGCTCGCCGAACAAAACGGCTGGATCGATTTTGAGCGGGGCGTCAAACTCGCCAAAAGCCGTTTCAGTGTCGTAAGCGGAATGGGCGCGCGTTTAGAGCGGGCCCTTATCAACTTTATGCTTGATTTCAACCGTGAACGCGGATTTGAAGAAGTGAGCGTTCCGATGCTCGTCAACCGTCGTGCGCTGGAGGGAACGGGACAGCTTCCTAAGTTCGAAGAGGATCTGTTTAAAGTCGAAGAGGAAGAGCTCTTTTTAATCCCTACGGCCGAAGAGATCGGAAGAGCGTCGTGTAGGGAAAGAGTGTAGA
>NZ_CALDDG010000106.1 GCF_937936435.1 uncultured Sulfuricurvum sp.
CCGAAAGTACGAGACCTTCGGGCATGACTGTCGGAACGTCTTTTAGCGAATGAACCGCCATCTGCGCCTCGCCGCGAAGCATTGACTCTTCGATCTCCTTTAGAAACAACCCTTTTCCTCCGATTTTTGCAAGCGGAGCATCCAAAATTTTATCACCTGAAGTGATGATGATTTTAAGCTCCACTTCCACGTCGGTAAAATGCGATTCGATAACCGATTTGATATGACGGGATTGCCAAAGGGCGAGTTTGCTTCCGCGAGTAGCGATGGTGAGTTTTTTCATGTATTACTTAACCTTAATCTCTTTGTATTTATTTTTAGACGAATCTTTTTGGCCGTTGAAAAAGACGGTCGGCGTTCCGGCGACCATCATCGACCGTGCCGCATTTTGATCCGATTCGAATTGTTTGACGACTGAAGAACGGCGGATATCGGCAACGGTTACTTTAGTCCCGAACGCTTTGTTAAAGACGTCAAGAATCTTTTGATCATCGGTTTCGTTGGCATTGATATCGAGTTTATAAAGTCCCAATACGGCATTATCCGTACCGTTTTGTTCTTCGGCAATCGCTGCTTTTGTCAACGTCACCGATGCAGGGTGAAGCCCGGCCAACGGGAAATGATAATAATAGACGGCAAACGATTTTGGATATTTCGCCATATAGGCCAAAGCTTCCGGTACATACCGACGGCAAAAAGGGCACAACGGATCGGAGAAGATCGCGATTTTATTCTCGGCATTGGCATCGCCGCTGATTAAATTGGCTTTGGTATAAAAAGTATTGCTAAAATCGGGAGCGATGGTATCGTTGTAGCGCTCACCGCTTTTGAGATTGATGAGTTCGGGAGAAATAACGTTTCCGCTCACGAAATAGGTGCCGTTTTGATTGATATGACGTGTATCTTTGCCTTGTTTGACATCGGCTTCTATATTGACGAAATAAGCTTGCCAGCCGCTCATGTTCGGAACGTTTTTCTTGCCGTTCACATCAATCTGCAAATTGCTGATATTGGGATTGTTTCCGATCCCTTTTTTTAAAAAAGCGACGACTTCAGCGTCGGTTGCCGCAAAGAGGCTAACGGAGAGAAGGAGTGTCGCGGATAATTTCGGCATCAATGACATTGTCATCCTTTGGTTGAGTTGGTGGTTGATATTTTCGCGTAAAACGGTTAATAATCAGCGAACTAAAAAGGGAGAACTGCAAGACGATCCCGATCAGATCGCTGAGAAAGCCGGGAACAATCAGCAAAATCGCACCGAAGAGTCCCATCATATTTCGCTGAGAGAACCCCTCCATATCGATCTGGCGCATTCGAAGGGCATAGATGTTTTCCGCAAGCGTATGACGAAAATTCATAAGGATAAAAATTCCGAGAAACGCACTGAATACGATCTCTAAAAAAGTAGCCAAACCTCCGATGCGCGATGCGATCTCGACGGTCAGACTCACCTCTAAAAAAAGGTAGATCAGAAAATAGATCATTTCACCAATTCTCGTATCTTAGCGATGACTTCCGTCGCACCGACCGTGATGATCTCCCGTGTGGCACGGATCATAATCTGAACCGAACCGTTGTCGAGCTCTTTTCCTACAATGACCGTGTAAGGAAATCCGATCAATTCGGCATCGGACATTTTAAATCCGAAACGCTCTTTTCGGTCATCCAAAATCGCTTCGATTCCCTCTTTTTGCAACTGCGCATAGAGATTTTCACCGTATTGCATATGCGATTCTTCTTTGATGTTCGAGACCATTACGTTGACCAAATACGGAGCCGTAGCAGGAGTCCAGATGCACCCTTTTTCATCGTGGTGCTGCTCGATGACTGCAGCGACCAGACGGCTTACACCCATTCCGTACGTCCCCATAATAAACGGTTGAGAACGGCCGTTTTCATCCAAATATTCGGCTTTAAGCGGAGCGGAGTAGACCGTACCGAGTTTAAAGATATGCCCTACTTCAATCCCTTTGGTATGGAGGATTTTACCGCCGCAATGAGGACATCCGTCCCCTTCTTGCACTGTCACCAAATCCGCAAACGACGCTTCGTTCATAACGCTCAGATCAACCCCTACGAAATGGTAATCGACTTCATTCGCACCGCAGATCATCGATATCGCACCACGGGTATCGTTATCCATCACGAAACGGATTTTATCCTGATCGAGCGGCCCGATAAATCCCGGAACCAAACCGATTTCACTCAATTCCGCTTCGGTAATATCGACCAGATCGATCGCCCCGACACTGTTACGGGCTTTAACCTCCTGCAACTCGTCGCAACCGCGAATAAAGAAACAAACCGGTTCGCTCCCTTCGGTATAGACGGCACGCATCACAACCGCTTTAAGAGTATAGTAAGGATCTACATGGAAAAACCCGCTCAGATCATCGATCGATTTGACGTTAGGCGTTTTAAAACGGGCAAAATCGGCACTTGGCGCTTCCGGGATCGTCGCACGCGGTGCACGTCGTGCCGCTTCGACGTTGGCACCGTATTCGCAGCTATCACAAACTGCCAGAGTATCTTCCCCGCTTTGCGCCAATACCATCAGCTCTTTCGATCCCGTACCGCCTATCGCGCCGCTATCAGCCTCTACGATACGAAAATTAAGCCCCAAACGCTCCAGAACACGTTTATATGCCGCTTCCATCGCATCGAATTCACGATCTAAATCGTCTGTCGAAGCGTGAAAACTGTAACCGTCTTTCATTACAAATTCGCGCGCACGCATCAAACCGAATCGGGGGCGCGCTTCGTCACGGAATTTGGTTTTGATCTGATAGACGTTCAACGGAAGCTGTTTATAACTCGTTACGCGGTTGCGGACGATGCTCACCATCATCTCTTCATGGGTAGGGCCGAGGACGAAGAGATTCTCTTTACGGTCCCGGAAACGGAGAAGTTCTTTTCCGAATTTCTCGATCCGTCCGCTCTCTTCCCACAATTCTGCCGGAGTAACGAAGCTGAGATCCACTTCCAATGCTCCGCACGCCGCCATCTCTTCGTTGATAATGGCTTCGATTTTTCGCAAGACGCGTTTGCCCAGCGGTAAAAAATTATACAGACCGCTCGCCACCTGCATGACGAACCCGGCACGGGAAAGATAAATGTGGCTCGGCAGCTGAGCGTCTTTAGGAGATTCTTTTGTCGTTGGGATATAGGCTTTGGTAAAACGCATTATTTTCCTTTAGGGTAATAGGTACAGGCATTTTGGGAGAGATCGGAACCCTCTTCCTGATTCATTAAAAAACTCATCGATTCGATCAGCGTATCGATCCGCATCGGATCGGACCCGTCACGCATCCGTTCGGCAAACGGATGCAAGAACCGTTTTAATGCCTGCTCCGTCGCTTTGCGTACCGCATATTCGTATTCTTTGGGAATGTATCCGTGATCCATGACCCGAGTCGCCTCTTCGTATGCCGCCTGATACGCTTGCACATACATGCTTTTGATCAGCGGTTCGACCGAGAGGCTTTTAAGCCATTCGAAAAATCCTAGAACATGGCGACGGACAATGACATACGAAAGTTTCGCTTCATCTTCGCGTAAAGCGATATTTTCGCTGACAATCTCTTTGAGATCATCGACCTGAAAAAGCCGTATATCCCATATTTCATGATTACACTCGATATCGCGCGGAACCGCCATATCGAACCAATAGCGGGTAAATTCGCACGGGCGTAGCATCTCTTCGGTAATAATCGGATGGAGCGATCCGGTAGAGGTAAAGAGCATTTCGTATTCGTTGATCGCATAATCGAGTTCTTCAAACGACCGTACCCGTGCGCCGCACTCTTTGGCGATTGCTTCGGCTTTTTCAAACGTCCGGTTCATGATCGTCACATCGACACCCTGGGCACTCAAATGTTTACAGGTAATGACCGACATCTCTCCCGAACCGATGACCAATGCTTTTTTACCGCTAACTTCACCGATACTCTCTTTGACTTTGGCAACGGCAACGCTGGCGACGGATACCGGTTTGGAAGAGATATTGGTCGCATTACGCACTTCAGCGGCACATTTGAGTGCGTACGCCATTGCCCGGGAAATCTTTTGGGAAGAGAGGGCATTGTCCTGTGAAAGTTTAAAAGCGTCTTTGAGCTGACCGGCAATCTGGGTTTCACCGACAACCATCGAGTCGAGTGAACTGGCAACGCTGAACAGATGATGAATGCACCCTTCATCATCAAATACATCGGCACGTTCGCGGAGCTCTTCACGGCTGAGTCCGGAATGTTGGGACAAAAGATTAAAAACGGTATCGCTTGCTGCCGCGGGGTCATTACAGCTGCAAAAAATCTCGACACGGTTACAGGTGGAAAGAACCATCGATTCACTGATATGGGTATCGCCGTTTAAGGCACGCATCCCTGCAATCTGAGCCGCTTCGTCAACAAACGCAAGCTTTTCACGAATAGCGAGGGTGGAGTTTTTATGGGAAAAACTGATAATCAGATAATGCATCAATGACTTCTTTGGATCACGGTCTCTATAATAGCACGCAACGCCGCATCCTCACCGATTGCTTCGAGTGCTTCGTCGCACAGTGCTCTGGCATAGCCGTATGAGCGTTCGATGATCGAATGTTGTGCCATCTGGGTGTGAATCCACCCTTTTTCTTCTTCGTTCAGAACCTGTGCATGATTTTCGATCAAGCATTTTTTGCCGTTCTCGTCGAGACTTTCATAAAGATCGATATACGGAAGGGTCGTTTTTCCTTCGACGAAATCGTTCAATGAAGGTTTCCCGAGCGTTTTTTCATCGGCGGTAATATCAAGGATATCATCGACGATTTGAAATGCCAGTCCCAGATTTTTACCGTACGTCGCATGGGCAAAAGCGTCTTTTTGCGCCAAAACCGCGGCACTATACGCACATGCTTCGATCAGGGTCGCCGTTTTAAGATAGAGCATTTTGAGATACAGATCGCGATCGCTGTTAAACTCTGCCGCCATTTCGACGTCCATCATTTCTCCGACGGAGAGCTTGGTTACGGAATCGGCAATCGAGCGTGAAATGGCCGGATCAAATGAGGTCAATTCGCTAAACGCTTTGGAATAGAGAATATCGCCGAGCATAATAGCGGTTTTAGACCCTTCTGTCGCATTGACCGAAGGGACGCCGCGGCGAAGCTGCGATTCGTCGATCACATCATCGTGCAACAGGCTCGCGGCATGGATCAATTCAACAATCGCACCCAAAAGAGGTGCCGTCGGAGCTTCGGGGGCAATCGTCAAAATCAGTCTCGCACGAAGGCGCTTCCCGCCTGACAGCTTCGCAAACAATTCATTTGCTTTCGGATATTCGACCTCATCGATCAATTTTGCGATAAGCGCTTCTACCTTGTCCAACATTCTCTAAATCACTTCTCCGTTAAATAATCCAACACTATCCGATTCTCTTTATCGATCAGAAAAAAATCCATTTGAGCGGTGTTATTCCCCTCATCGAACTTTTTAAACGTAACAAGAGCGTAAGGGACATCCATCTGACTCCGATCCGGAGGCAAAAGGCGTTTTCGAAAACTATTGTTCGCATATCCCGAATAAAGCATGTGCTGTCCGACGAATCGGTCAAAACTCTCATGCACCACCAATACTTTATCGGTATAAAGCGTCCATCGAAACGTCAAAAGACGCTCCTGTCCCGGACTTTTGACCAGTATTTTGACTAACTGGTCTTTTTTAAGGACAAAGCTTTTCGTTTCTCTCCACGGGGCGGCATCGGCTATCCAAAACATCCCCAGAAGTGCGAATACGAAAAAAAATCTCACGACTACTCGTTTTGGGTCAACACGTTCCCAACCGAAATGATGTACAAATTCTTCGCCATCATATCGATCTCATCAGCGCGTTCAAACTGCATCGTTTGAAGGATACGTTCTATCGCATCTTCGCCGTGCGCTTCCTGTAACATCAGTTCCATCGCCGCCATACGGGTCATCAAACGTTCCAGTTCGTTTTGAACCAAATCACGGTTAGCGTTGTAAACGATGTCTAAAAATTTGCTTTTCGGCGAACCTTGGAAAATATCGTCTTCGTCTTCAAACAGATTATACATTGTATCTCCAAAGTATCAATTTAAGTCGGCGATTATACCACCACAATTCTTAGGTGCGCACAAAAAAAAGAGAGGGAAAGAAAATAAAAGAAAGAGATACATTTAACCGCTTTGGATATTTTCATCCGATACTTTTTCTTTGACTCGGTAGACGACACTGTACAAAAGAGGAACATAGATCAGATTCAAAAGCGTCGCCCATGCCAGCCCGAATCCGAGCGACACCGCCATCGGTTGAAGAATCTGCGCCTGACCGCTTGCAAAGAAAATCAGACTGGAAAGGCCTAAAACCGTCGTGATCGACGTCATCAGTATCGGTCGCAGACGGGTTTTCGCCAAAGCACGGAGTTCCTCGCGATCACGCGCGTTTTGGATAAACTGCACCATCAGCAATCCGTCATTCACCACTACCCCCACTAGCCCCACCGTACCGATAAGTCCCGGCATCGTCATATTCAGCCCCATAATCCAATGCCCCGCATAAACGCCCAAAAGCGATAGAGGAATGACGCTCAAAACGATCAACGATTTCACAAAGGAATCGAAAAGCCAGACCAAAGCGATAAAAATCAAAACAATCGCCATCATCGCCGCCTGAGACATCTCCCGTTTGGTTTTGGCGTTTTCTTCCTCTTCCCCTTTGATTTTGACTCCGAACCCCTCTTTTTTCAACGTATCGATCGTAGGCGCGAGAAGATTCATCACATCCCCGGAGGTAACAAGTTCTTTGTTGATCGAAGCGAATACGCTCCGATTACGTTTGCCGTTCTCTTTGTTCAAAGTGACGTAGCCCTGAGTATAGATGAAATCGCACACCTCTTTAAGGGCGATCTCTTCGTTCCCTATCCGGACGGGAAAACTCTCCAACGAAGAGAGATCGTCTTTGAGGTTTCCTTCGATACGGATGCGGATCAACCCTTTTTCGTTGAACATCTTCGAATATTCGGCTTTCAGATAATAGGCACGTAACTGAGCGTTGATCTGCTGTTCGTCAAGCCCCAGTTGTTGACCGTAACGGTTAACCCTGAGTTTCAGTTCCCGCTCACCGATGTCGGCGTTATCTCCGATACTGTGAATCCCCGGTATCTCATGCAGTTTCGCTTTGAGACGTTCCACCCCAGACACCAATGCCGCATCATTTTTTCCTTCTAACGCAATCTCGACATCGTGGGCGACAACCCCCGTCCCGGGAACGGAGGTAATCAACTCTTCAAATGCCGGTTTGTTTCCGATTTTTTGCCGGGTATAGGGCTCAATGATCTTAGTCACCTCTGCGCTAATCGCATCCGCGTCACGTTTGCGTATCATTCCGGAAGGATCATACTCGATACTCAGATGCGGATTGATATATTTGTCGAAAAAATTAACCGGAGACTGTTCGTGCAAATCGATAAAAATGTGAAAGAGATTCTCTCCGAGTTCCGCCTTGTTTTTGGAATCCAAACGCATCCCGATCACGGAGGTGACGGAGGAGACGTCATCATGCGGCAATTTCGCGATCAAATCTTTCTCCATCGCATTGACCATCGCTTCGGTCGCTTCGAGGTCATTGTTAATATCAACTTTTCCCGTTACGTAAACCTGGGTTACGTCAAATTTCGGGAAAAGCTGAAATTTCGTGTTTTGGACGAATAACACTTCGATCACCAGAATCGACATGACGATCAATGCCAAATTGCGCTTCGGCCGATGCAGGACATATCCTAAAACAGAGGCAAACCAGCGGTACAGTCTATCCCAAATCGCATGGGAGAGGTGATCTTCTTTGCGCAGCCGCAAAAAATCATGAGCATGCAGCGGGAGAAAATAAAACGCCTCAAACAGCGAGCTGGCCAGCAAAATCGAGATCATAATCGGCAATATCTTGATAAACGTCCCCATCTCTCCGCTCATCATCAAAAGTGGCAAAAAAGCAAAAATCGTCGTCATCGTTGCCGCCATGACGGCGGGAAACATCTCTACCGCCCCTTTGATCGTCGCTTCGCGCCGGTTCATACCGGCTTCCATGTGACGGTAGATATTCTCAGCCACAACGATCGCTTCATCCACCAGCATCCCCACCGCAATCAACGCACCTAACAGCGAAAGCATATTGAGACTGTATCCGATCATCTCCGTCGCGATCAGCCCGATCATAAAACTGACCGGAATCCCCATCGCCACTACCAACGCGATTCCGCGATTGACAAAAATCAGCATCGCGAAAAACACCAGAACCAGTCCGAAAACGATATTGGAAAAAACGGTATTGAGACGGTTCTTGATCCATACTGACGTATCGGTATATATCTCGAATTTCAAATGGGGATATTTTCGGTCATATTTTTCCAGTTTATGGCGGATCTGTTTGACCAGTTCGATCGCATTCCCGCTTTTGGCTTTCGTGATGTTCAAAGAGACATTGCGCAGTCCGTTGAAATGGGAAAGTTCCGCCCCGTCGCTGAGTTCGAAAGAGACCGTCGCAATGTCCCCAAGACGCACCTGTTCATTGCCGACGCTTAGGAGAGTATCTTCCAAAGCGGCAGTATCTTTTTCCCCGTTATAGGTACTGATATAGAGATGATTTTTTGCCTCTTTGATCGTACCGATCGGAAAAATGGAGCTCAGGTTCCCCAACGCCGCAACGACACTGTTTTGGCTCAATCCGAAGGCTTCGATCTTCCGGTCATTCAATCGGATCACCAGCTCATCATCCGCATCGCCGCGTATCGTGATCTCACTCAGATCTTTCAACTCCGACAGATCGCTTTTAAGCTCCTCCGCCCGATCGAGTAATTCCTCTGTTTTGACATCTCCCGCAATCGCAACCAATACCAGCGGTATCGTCTCTTCCTGAATTTTGGCAGTCGGTTCGTCCATATCGGCAGGCAAATCGCGCCGGGTAAGGGATATGATATCTTTGACGTCATTCAAAACTTTGTTGTTATTTGAACCGGGTTTGATATCGGCGACGATGACAAACACACCGTTTTTGATCGTCGATGTCACTTTGTCGAGTTCGTTAACGTTTTTGAGATCGTCTTCGAGAGTCTGTACGACCATTTTATCCAGAACATCTGCACTTGTCCCCGCATAGGCGCCGTTAATCGTGATCTTATCCATCTGCATCGGCGGAAAAATTTCTTTAGGAATATTGATATAGGCGAAAATGGAGAGAAGCGCGATGAAGAACAAAAAGAGATGGTTAAGGAGCGGTTTATCGAGAGCAAACTCGATGAAGCGGCGTAGCATGATGTATCGCTCCTAAAAGAGGGTGTCTAAAATCTGGCTTTTGTATTTCATTGCTTCGACTTTGGCCTTAATCAGGCGGTTCTCTTCGAGCAGTGCGTCGTGCTCGTGGCTGAGGGTCGAGATTTCACGGCTTTTGAAATAAATTTGGGTATTAATAAAAATTTTGGGAAATACTACGATTAAAACGAGAAAAATGCCGACAAAAACATTGCGTAAAAATATCGGTCCCATCGTCTCCTGAGGAGCAATGATGTGGCGTGTCTCTTCTAATATGTCGTGTTTATCACTCATACTATTTTCCGATTTGAACGAGCGAGGAATAAAATCCCTAGCTCTACGCTAGCCGCTATGGCACTAAAGCTTGCCTCTTTGAGGCAGAAGTTTACTTTCATACTCAGTCTCTTCGTATTTCAAATATACGTAATTTGGCACTTCGGCTTCGCGAGTTTGCCCGCAACTCGTCTTCCGCCGCACTTAAAGGCTTTTTGGTAATCACTTTGCCGATGGCATGGTTATTTCCACAGGTACACCGCATCGCATCGTCCGGGCAAATGCAGTTTTTCGCCCATTTGGAAAAACGGTTCTTGACGATCCGATCTTCGAGCGAATGAAAGGTGACAATCGCTACGCGCAAACGGCGGATACCTGAAGATTCGATTGCGTCGAGCAGCCGCGTCAACTCTCCCAATTCGTCGTTGACCTCGATCCGAATTGCCTGCATTACGAGTGTCGAGGGGTGAATTTTCTTCCCTTTCGGCATCAGGTGAAAAATGGCATTGGAGAGTTCTTTCGCCGAACCGAACGGCCGGCGTGCCACGATCGTCTCCGCCACTTTTCGGGCATTGTTCACCTCTCCGTATTCGCGCAGAATCGTCTCCAATGCGCTTTGCAAATAGTCGTTGACCACTTCGGCCGCACTAAGCGATGCGTTCGGGTTCATCCGCATATCGAGAGTATCGCTCTCGTACGAGAATCCTCTCTCCCGCTGGTCAAGCTGCAAAGAAGAAACCCCTATATCGGCTAAAATCCCGCAAACCTTTTCTCCCTTTTGAGACATCGCCTCTTTAGCAACCTCCGAAAAGCGCCCCTGGCGTATCTCGACACGTTCTGCGAACGGCTCCAGACGTTTTGTCGAAAAGGCAATGGCTGTAGGGTCTTGATCTATCCCGATCAAAGAGAGGGCCGGATTGTTTTCAAGCAATAACGAAGAGTGCCCACCGTATCCCATCGTGCAATCGACGATAATTCCCTCTTTACAATGTGCAAACGCTTCGATCACCTCACGGTAAAGAACCGGTATATGGGGAGTTTCCTGCACGGTGCCGCCTTCGATTTTAATAGCCATTATAATAGCTTAAGCCCACTAACATATCCTTTAAAATCGGACATAACACGTGTTAGCGTCTTCTCTTTGCGCCAAATCAGCCTGAATTCCCGCTCAAAACGGTGAGCGTTAATCGTCACTTCAAACATCTTTTTTGCGGCCAACTCTTCCGAAACGATCAATCTCGGCAAACACGATAACGCTTGTGAGTCGTGGAGAAGATAGCGCAAAATCGCTTCGTTGTGCTCGAATTCCATGTCGATGCTCAATTCTTTGTCGACCGGAGCGATTCGGGAGAGAAAAATCTCCCGTGTCCCTGATCCCCGTTCTCGCAGAACCCACCGACGATCCAAAAGTTCGTCAATAAAACACGTTTTCCCCTCGAGCTGCGGGTCGCTGCCGACGACGATCAACTCATCTTTCATCAGAACATACGACTCGATATCCCCCTCTTCGAAATGCCCTTCGATAAATCCCAGATCGCATTCCCCGCTGCGCACCATCTCGATCACATCCGTACTGTTAGCCGTTTTGAGCGCAACTTTGACCTGTGCGTTCGAAGTACGGTAATCTCCGATCCATTGCGGCAACAGATAATTGCTGATCGTGACGCTGGCGGCCAGGTGAAGATACCCTCCACTTAGATCAGCCTTAAACCCTTCGTACAGTGAATTCGCCGACATGGTAATATTTCTGGCACTTTGATAAAACAACCGTCCCCGCTCATTCAGTATCAGCCGCTTGCCGATTCGTTCAAACAGCTCTTCGCCAACCTCTTTTTCCAGTTCACGCACCGCCATCGACACGGCTGAGGGGCTCATCGAGAGATGTTCTGCGACATCGATCACGCGCGAAGATTCCGCCAAAACCGCAAAAATCTCTAACTGCCGTAGTGTAAACATCCCTCTCCCTTCTCTCTAATAGCGCCATTATATGATAAAATCCTCGGTATGGATAAACAATACATCAAACGCCAACTCTCCTCTTTTGCCCTTTCGATGTTCCGAAAAGACTTTTTTGGGATTTATCACGGCTCATTATCGGCAAAACTCGACACCAACCTTTTCACGATCAATACCAAAAACGCTATTTTCGACTCCATCAACGAAGAAAATCTGATCGACCTCTTCTACAGCAAAGACTACCGATGGAAAGATGCCAGTATCGATGCATCGATCCATCACGGTATCTATCGACAGATTTCAGATGCCAAGTTTATCACTTTCACGATGCCTCCGTTTACGACTGCTTTTTCGCTCAACCACAGCATCATTATCCCCAAAGATTATTTCGGGTTTAAAGAGTTCGGTAAAATCGCTATCTACGATCCCAAAAAATTTGAAGATTGGTATGAGCGTGCGGTGAGTGAAATCCCGCAGTATTTCCAACTTAACAATACTTCCATAATGGTGATACGGGGATACGGAGTCTATGCATTCAGCCGCGACATCCCCTCTATGGTGAGACAGCTATCGATATTGGAACGAAGCTGCCGTATTTTAATGCTGGATCATTCCCAGGCCCGTTTAGATATCGATTGAGACAGCCTCTAGCGCCTCTTTTATAGCGCGAAATACCTGTTTCATCTCCTCGGGAGTGATGACATACGGAGTCATCACGTAGATGACGCTTCCCAGCGGCCGCACCAATACCCCGTTGCCCAGACAGTGCCGATGAATTTTCAGCCCGATCCGCTGCGACGGCTCAAATCCTTTTAACTCGATTGCCGCGATCATCCCACATTGGCGAACCTCTTTGACACGCTCCATCGGTTCGAAATATTTCAACTCATCTGCGATCAATGCTATCAATACACGGTTTTTCTCGATGATGTTTTCCGTTTCGAAAATGTCGAGTGTCGCATTGGCCGCCGCACACGCAAGAGCATTGCCCGTATAGCTGTGAGAGTGGAGAAATGACCTTACCGGGTCGTATTCACAGTAAAACGATCCGTAAACCGCCTCCGTCGTCAACACGACCGACAGGGGAAGATACCCTCCCGTCAGAGCCTTCGAGAGAATTAAGAAATCAGGAGTAATACCGGCTTGTTCGCATGCGAACATGCTCCCCGTGCGTCCAAATCCGACCAATATCTCATCCGCAATAAAATGGACGCCGTATATTTCACACAGTCGCTTGGTCTCGCTCAAAAAGCGGGGATGATACATGCGCATCCCCCCTGCCCCCTGAATCAGCGGTTCTACGATTAGCGCGGAGATTTCACCGCCTCTTTGCATCAACAGTTGCTCAAAAGCTTGTGCCGCTTCCAAAGCCGCTTCGGCGCTTTGATCTGCCGGCGAAGGAGTTTGAACGGAACGGATTAACAAAGGCTCATACGTCTCTTTATACAACGCGACGTCCCCAACCGACAAAGCCCCGAGCGTTTCACCGTGATAGCTGTCGCTTAATGAGACGAAAAGAGGACGTTCGATACCGTTATTACGATGTGAATGGTAACTCATTTTCAAGGCAACTTCGATCGCACTGGAGCCGTTGTCGGCATAAAAACAGCGTGTTAGTCCATCCGGTGCCAACCGAACCAATCGCTCGGAGAGTTTAACCACCGCTTCATGGGTAAATCCTGCCAAAATGACATGTTCGAGAGTATCCAGCTGCTCTTTGACCTTTTGACCGATATAGGGGTTGCAATGTCCGAAAATATTGACCCACCAGCTGCTGATCGCGTCGATATAGCGGTTGCCGTCAAAATCGTGTAAATAGACCCCTTCTCCGCGGGCGATCGGAATAAGCGGAATCGTCTCGTGATCTTTCATCTGCGTGCACGGATGCCATAAAACGTTCAAATCCCGCTCGGATATCTCTGCATTATTCATTTAAACCCTTACCGATTGTCTTATTTGTGATAACATAATGTTAGTCATTCACCATTTTCATCCAAGTTTAATGGTAAACCTAATAGAATATCTGAATTTTACAACAGGATCGTTTAATATGATTACTTGGATGCAGCGTCATCGAAAATATTTGGTCATCACTATTTGGATTTCCACCATCGCTTTTATCGGAGCCGGATTCGTCGGATGGGGGCAATACAGCAGATCGGAAGAGCGTCGTGTAGGGAAAGAGTGTAGATCTCGGTGGTCG
>NZ_CALDDG010000107.1 GCF_937936435.1 uncultured Sulfuricurvum sp.
TCGAGCGCCTCTTCATGGGTTTTTAGCGAAGTGATATCTGAGAAAATACCGACATAGTGGGTAATGGCACTTTCGCTGTTTTTTATCACAGAGATATTAATCTGTACCGCATAAAACTCACCGTTTTTATTACGGTTCCAAACCTCCCCTTTCCAAAATCCTTCGTTTTCTATCTGCTGCCACATCTGGATATAAAACTTTTTGGACTGACGCCCGGATGAGAGGAATCGGGGAGTCCGTCCGAGCACTTCATCGCGTGAATATCCGACGATCTCGGTAAATGCGGGGTTGACATCCAGAATCTTTTCATTCGCATCGCATACGATGATGCCGTCGTGAGTCGACGAATAGATGTTGGCAAACAGCTGCATTTTCTCTTCATGTGCTTTACGTAGAGTAATATCCCTTCCGATTCCCAAAACACCGATCAGCGTTCCCTTCTCATCTTTGACTACCGTCTTGATCGTTTCGAGGTACTCCTGATGTCCGTCAAGTGCAAAGGTCACTTTCTCTTCATTGACTCGCGGTTTTCCGGCTTCAATCGCTTGGAGATCGTTCCGGCGAAAAAAATCGGCTAACGGCTTATCGACGAAATCGTAATCGGTCTTTCCGAGGATTTCGGATTGTTTTGCGCCGAAAAAGTTCTCAAAACGGCTATTGCAATGCAGATAAACTCCATCAGGATTTTTAAACCAGATTAAATCGGGAATCGATTCGATAAGAACGTTGAGGCGGCTCCGTTCCAATTCGAGTTCCCGTTCCGCACGCATACGGTCGGTAATATCGTGGATGATGGAATAGAGCGATTTTCTGCCATTATAGACAACGGGGCCCGAATGGACTTCAATATCTCGGATTTCTCCGTTTGCCAGACGGTGTTTAAAATAAAAATGGGGTCTGTTTTCGCTTTGTGCCGATGCCATCTCGGCTTCGACTTCTTCGCGGGACAAGGTATTAATATCAAAAATTTTCATCCTACACAGCTGTGCAGACGTATAGCCGTAAAATTGGCTTGCAGAGTCGTTGGCGTTGATAATATCGCCGCTTTGGGGGTCGATCACCAATTTGATCTCTTTCACCCCTTCAAATAATTCCCGATAATTCTCTTCGCTTTGCTGAAGAGCTTTTTCCATCGCTTTTCGCTGTGTAATATCGCGTGCGGAGGCATATAAATAGAGTTCTCCGCGAATGCTCACTCCGGTAACGTTGACTTCGACATTAAAAATCGAGCCGTCTTTGCGGCGATGGTGCGTTTCGAAGATCATAGAACCGTGCATCAGGCTTCGGATACGTTCCATCAACTCGTTTTTCGGGATTTCGGCATCCCACTGCACTATATTTAACGATGCCGCTTCCGCATTGGTATACCCGAGAGATTGTGCAAACGTATCGCTGAACAAAACGAGATTGCCATCACGGTCAAGAATATGCACCGCATCGCTGGCATACTTGATTATCGTTTGCAGTTGATCCGTGTCATGTTCGGACGTCAGTAATTTTATAAGCCGTTGATTTAACATTCTCGTATAGCCTGCTGTATAACTCTTCTCTATTTTCCGGATTGTAATAGTATCTTGCTGTATTAAAAAAAATTCTTTTACAGACCAAAAAAGAAATCCGTTTAAGGGCTGTTTTAAGGGATTTAAAACATATTAACACAGATTCAAATTCATATAATCAATACTCCGTTTGCTATCTTGTAAAAACTATTTTCAAATAGGATTGTTTATTCTTTAAGAATGAGTTCAGTCATCTGTAAGTCAAATTGATTTATAACTTTTAAATTATCTAGAAAAGTGAATAGATGTTAAAATCATTTTTTGTTCTGTTTATTCTCGCTTTCCTCGCATCACTACACGCTTCCGAGATTAAAATCGGGGTATTGGCATTTCGGTCCAAAACCGAAACCCTGCAAGAATGGAAAAGTACGGCTGCCCTCCTCACCCGTTCCATTCCGGGAGAACATTTCACGATTGTTCCGATGGATTATCCCGAACTTCGCAACGCCGCGCAAAACGGCAGTGTCGATTTCATCATTACCAATTCCGGTCATTATGTCTATTTGGAACATCTCTATGGAATTTCTCGCATTGCGACATTGATGAAATACAAAAACGGAGCTTGGCTGGACCGTTTCGGAGGGGTAATCTTTGTCCGTAACGACCGCAAAGAACTGCAAACGCTTACAGATCTGGAGAATAAGCAAATAGCGGTTGTCGATCAAGATTCGCTGGGGGGATACGCTGCTCCTCTGTACGAATTGTTAAAAGCCGATGTCGATCTGGATTCATTGTATCTGCACTTCACCGGAATGCCGCATGATAACGTCGTCCAAAGCGTCCTCTCCGGCAAATTCGATGCCGGATTCGTTCGAACCGAAGTTTTGGAAGGGATGGCAAAAGAGGGGAAAATCGATTTGCATGCATTACGCATCCTCAATCCGATGACGTACGATCATTTCCCCTATCTGGTCTCAACGCAGCTTTATCCGGAATGGCCGATTGCCCGAATGCCGAAAACATCGCTGCGTTTAGCCGACAGTGTCGTAATCACGCTTCTTAGCCAAAAACAAAAACTCCCGCAAGAAGGGGATATCGCATGGACCGCACCGCTGGAATACCAGCAGATTCACGATATGTTCCATGCCCTACGTCTCCCCCCTTACGACGCACCTGAGTCCTTCACCGTTTCCGAAATCTATAATGAGTTCAAACTTTTTATCCTTCTGATCGGAGCGTTGATCGTTCTTATCATTATCAGAGTTATCAAGGAATTCCGACGTCAACAGCTGCTACGGCGTCTAATGCGCGAACAGATTCAAACCGATAAAAAACTTCTGGATGAAAGCCGGAAAAACGAAGCGCTGTTAAAAATGTCGGGAGACGGCATGCATATCCTAAACGAGCAGGGAAATATCGTCCAGGTCGGCGATACCTTCTGCAAAATGCTCCGTTACAGCCATGATGAGATGATGGGAATGAACGTCAGCCGCTGGGAAGCACAGATCCCCCTCGAAGATGTTTTGGATCATATGCGTTTTCCTTCATCACAGCCTCGAATCATCCAAACTATCCACCGTCGAAGCGACGGAACGACGTATAATGCCGAAGTCACTATCTCCAATTTCAGTATCAATGACGAACTGTTTATCTATTGTTCAGCACGGGACATCACGGAACGACTCCATGCCCAGATTCAGACACGGCTCGCGGCACTCGTATATGAGTACAGCTCCGACGCAATCGTCATCGCCGACCAGAACAACCGTATCATCAGTGTCAATCCGGCTTTTGAATTATTGAGCGGTTATACGTTTAAAGAGATCGAAGGGCGCACCACCAATCTGCTCAGTTCCGGCAAACATTCAATGCGTTTTTATCGTCAGATGTGGGATGCGATCAAAACCAACGGGTTCTGGGAAGGGGAAATCATAGACCGCAACAAAAACGGCAATATATTTTCCAAGTGGCTGACCATACGGATAATCTATAATGAGAAAAATGAACCGTATCGGTATATTGCTATTTTTACAGAGATCAACGATCCTCAGGAAGCCAAAAAAACGATCTGGTATCAGGCCAATTTCGATACGTTGACAGGTCTGCCTAACCGAAGTATGTTTTTATACCGGCTTGAAAAAGAACTTCAGGATATCGAACGTACCCAAATGCCTTTAGCACTGATGTTTTTGGATCTCGACCACTTTAAAGAGATTAACGATACTCTCGGCCACGAACAAGGCGATATTTTACTTCAGGAAACGGCAAAACGGATTTCAATGTGCATTCGCAAAAGTGACGTATTGGCCCGACTTGGAGGAGACGAGTTCACATTGCTTATCTCGCAAGTCGATGATCCCAATATACTCGACACGATCGCCAATACGATACTGGCCGAACTTTCTCATGCCTTTATCCTAAACGGTGAATCTGTTTTTATCTCTGCCAGCATCGGAATTACGATTGCCCCTACTGACGGGACACAAGCGGACGTATTGTTTATCAATGCCGATCAGGCGATGTATGCGGCTAAAAAAGACGGACGCAACCGCTACCGATATTTTATGAGCTCCATGCAAGAGAATATTCAAAAAAGGATGAAACTGATCAACGAACTGCGAGAAGCAATAGAAGAGAAACAGTTTGTTCTCTATTATCAACCGATCGTAGAGGTCCAAAGCGGCGAAATCCACAAAGCCGAAGCGTTGGTACGATGGAAAAAGTCGGATGGCAGTATTATCAGCCCTGCCGATTTCATCCCTTTGTCTGAAGAGACAGGACTTATTCTCGAACTCGGTTCATGGATTTTTAGGGAGGCTGTCTCACAAACTAAACGATGGCGTCAAGACTACGATTCTACATTTCAGATCAGTCTCAACAAATCGCCCGTACAGTTTCGAAACGATACTACCGATCATACTCTCTTACTCGATATAATGAAGGAAACATCTCTCCCTTCTGAAGCCGTCGTCGTAGAGATAACCGAGGGATTATTGATGGAACAGACGCCGATAGTACAGCAGCGCCTAAGCGAATTGCAGCATAAAGGAGTTTTATTATCGCTGGATGATTTCGGAACGGGTTATTCATCCCTCTCCTATCTCAAAAAATTCGATATCGACTTCCTGAAAATCGACCAATCTTTCGTCAAAAACCTTCATATCGATGATAATGACAAAGCATTGTGCAAAGCAATCGTCGCGATGGCGCATACGCTGGGAATTAAAGTGATTGCCGAAGGGGTTGAGCTAAGAGAACAGGCCGATTTCCTCGCAGCAATAGGATGCGATTACTTTCAAGGCTATCTCATCAGCCGTCCTATACCGGCGGAAGAGTTTGAAAAGCGGTTCCTCTCTATTAAATAATAAATATCAAGAAACCGGCCGATCGCTTAAAACACTAAAATACTCCTAAAACTTTGCATTTGGGATTGGATAATTTTCGATGACAAAATCGATATCTTTGTCCCCTCTTCCGCTCAAATTGACCAGAATCGTTTGGTCTTTATGGAGCGTTTTTGCCAGTTTCATGGCAAATGCCACGGCATGTGCCGATTCAAGTGCGGGGATGATCCCTTCGAGTTGGGAGAGCTTATAAAAAGCGTCCACCGCTTCTTCGTCGTTACACAATCCCACTTTACTTCTGCCGCTCTCTTTTAAAAAGGCATGTTCAGGCCCTACTGAAGGATAATCGATACCTGATCCGATTGAATAGACCGGGGCGGGATTTCCCTCCGCATCTTTAAGCATAATCGAGTTGAATCCATGCATAATTCCCTCTTCTCCATAGGTAAGGGTTGCCGCGTGCTCACCTAGTTTCTCTCCGCGTCCCAACGGCTCGACACCGTATAGATTCACCTCTTTATCATCGATAAATGCCGAAAAAATACCCATCGCATTCGATCCGCCTCCGACACATGCAATAACGTTATCCGGAAGTTTTCCTTCCAATTCTTCAAACTGTTCTTTTGCTTCAAATCCGATCACCGACTGAAAATCGCGTACCATCATCGGAAAGGGATGGGGACCGACTACCGAACCGATACAATAAATCGAGTTGACAGGGTCTTTCACATACTCTTCAAATGCGGAATCGACCGCTTCTTTGAGGGTTTTTAATCCATGCGTCGCCGGAACGACCCGGGCTCCCAGAATTTTCATTCGAACGACATTGGGATGTTCTTTAGCGATATCGACTTCACCCATGTGAATCTCACACTCCAAACCGAAATACGCGGCAGCCGTCGCCAAAGCTACACCGTGTTGTCCTGCACCCGTTTCGGCAATAACCCGTTTTTTACCCAAATGTTTGGCCAGAATTACTTCCGCCATACAATGGTTGAGCTTATGTGCACCCGTATGATTCAAATCTTCGCGTTTCAAATAAATTTTGGCACCGCCGCAATATTCGGTCAGGTTTTTGGCGAAAGAGACGGGAGTAGGACGCCCTTGATAATGCTTTCGGACGTATTTAAGCTCGTTTATGAATTCGGGAGAATGTTTTAACTCGTTATAGGCTTTTGTAATTTCGGCGAACGGTTCTTCGAGCATCGGGGGGATATAAGAGCCTCCAAATTTACCGAAATAGCCGTTTTCATCCGGATAAGATTCCAAATACGAGTTTTCCATAGACATCTCCTAAGACATATTTTATAGTTGGATGCCATTATATTGAAAAAGAAGAAAGCTTTGTTTTAAACGATACGAAGATTATGAAAGCGGTGTCGTTTGAACGACGAAGTAGAGCTCGTCTTTTAACGTGTTGAGGCTTTTTATCACGTTGTTACGCCGTGTATCATCCAGCTCGAAATGTTGTTCGATTGAATCGTAGATACGATCGATGCTCGCATAAATCTCGACCATCAATTCCGCTTTTAGTTTATCCTGTACACCGGCCATGAATCATCCTATTTTGTTTGACAAAATATTTCGTAAAATATTTAACCAAAAAAAATCCCCGATAAGGGGAATATGACGAGAAACAATGAAGTTGTGTCCCCAAAGGGGACAGAGTCCGCTTAGCGAACGAGGTCGAAGAAGTAGTCGGTTGTTGCGATACCTTTGGTATCTTCATCCAACTGATCAAGAACTTTGTTCGTGATCCAAGTAAGAAGGTTCAACGCTCCGTCGTATCCGCTGATAGAGTAGCGGTGGAGGTGATGACGGTCGAAAATCGGGAATCCGATGTAGATCAACGGAGTTCCTGTATCACGCATCAACTCTTTACCGTAACTGTTACCGATCATGAAATCAACCGGCTCAGTGAACAAGAGTGAACGCATTGCCCACAAGTCTTTACCAGCCCATACATGGAGGCTGTCTTTTGCAGGAGATGTATCAAGCAATGCTCTCATCTCTTCTTCCCAACCGTTCGGTGCATTGTGGCAAAGAACGTGAGTCGGCTCAGCACCCATCTCTAACAAGAATGAAACAACACCGAGTAGGAAGTCAGGATCACCCCAGATAGCGAATTTTTTACCGTGCATGTACGGATAGCTGTCTTGCATAGCATCAACCAAACGGCCGCGCTCTACTTTAAGTTTTGCAGGAACTTCTTTACCTGTCAATTCAGCCAATTTCATAACGAACTCATCGGTACCTTTAAGACCGATCGGGTTGCTTGTTCCACCAGCATGTTTCCAACGTTTTTCTACCATTTTCATAGTTTTAGACGTTGCATATTTTTGAAGACTGATAGTAGCAGAAGAGTTGATACAATCTTTTGCGTCTTCGAGTTTTGTTCCGCCTTGGAACATTTCGTATTGACCCGCAGGCATATCCCATTGGTCAGAGTGGTCACCCAACATGATATAGTCAGTACCGAACGCTTCTACGATGCTTTTTACTGAACGGAGGCTTCCGATATACGTTTCAAAACCAGGGATGATGTTGATACGTTGTTTCGTTTCACCTTTTTGACCTTCAGTCAATTGACTCATGATACCGTGCATCATGTTGTCATAACCTGTAATATGGCTTCCTACGAATGAAGGAGTGTGCGCATACGGAACAGGGTATTCCATCGGCAAGAATTCTCCGCCGTCTTCTTCTTTAGCAGCGATGATGAACGCCATCAAGTCGTCACCGATAACTTCTGCCATACATGTAGTTGAAACGGCGATCATTTTAGGTTTATACACTGCAGCACAGTTTTTAAGACCCTCTTTCATGTTCACCAAACCACCGAAAACCGCTGCATCTTCTGTCATAGAGTCAGAAACACATGGAGTCGGTTCTTTAAAGTGACGTGTGAAATATGAACGGAAATACGCTACACAACCGTGTGAACCGTGAACGTAAGGCATAGTCCCTTCGAACCCGAGTGCAACCATTACCGCACCAAGTGGTTGGCAAGCTTTTGCAGGGTTGACGGTGATTGCTTCACGAGCAAGGTTTTTCTCGCGGTAATCCCATGTTTTAGTCCATTCTGCGATCTCTTCTACTTTTGAAGGATTGATAGCGAGCATAGACGACTCAAATTGTTTTTTGTTAGCGAGTACTTCTTGGTACTCAGGGCGTTTAAACAGGTCTTTCCCGTTTACGATTTTTTCTACTTCTTGCATCTTGTTTTCCTTGGTATAGACAATATTCTGCCTCATACGAGGCAAGGAATTTTTTCAAAGCGCCAAAAGCGCATAGGCCTGCTGCGAGAGCCAACTCAGTTTAATACCGCTGAGTCAGACTTTGTGTCGCTCAGCCTAAGGGAAAAAAGCTCTTCAGCCTTCTTTTTCCCATGGTGCTTTTGAATGTGCCCATACAGGAGAGTTGATCGCAAGATCCATATCCTGGGCGAAAATAGCGAATCCGTCGTATCCGTGGTATGGACCGCTGTAATCCCATGAGTGCATTTGGCGGTATGGGAGACCCATTTTTTGGAATACATACTTCTCTTTGATCCCTGAAGCTACAAGGTCAGGTTGAAGTTTTTTAACGAATGCTTCAAGCTCATACTCATTGACGTCATCGTAGATGACAGTTGAGCGGAAAATCTCTTCTTTAGTACGTTTGTAGTCGTCATCATGAGCGAACTCATAACCGGTTCCGATTACTTCCATACCAAGGTCTTCGTAAGCACCGATAACGTGACGTGGGCGGAGACCACCGACGAACAACATTACTTGTTTGCCTTCAAGACGCGGTTTATATTTCGCGATGACCGCATCGATCATCGGTTGATATTTAGCGATAACTTCTTCGCATTTCTTTTGGATGCTCTCATCAAAGAACGCCGCGATTTTGCGAAGTGATTTGATAGTTTGGCTTGGTCCGAAGAAGTTATATTCTACCCAAGGTATCCCGTATTCTTTTTCCATGTGACGGCTGATGTAGTTCATTGAACGGTAGCAGTGAAGCAAGTTCAATTTAACTTTTGGAGTCAATGCCATCTCTTTAAGAGTCGCATCTCCTGACCATTGTGCAACAACGCGAAGACCCATTTCTTCAAGAAGAATACGGCTTGACCAAGCATCACCACCGATGTTATAGTCCCCGATGATCGCTACGTCGTACTCAGTTGTTTCGACATCGCTGGTATTTACGTTTACTTTTGCATCGAAAACATAGTCACGTACAGTATCGTTCGCAATGTGGTGACCCAATGATTGAGAAACCCCGCGGAAACCTTCACAGTTAACCGGAACGATTGTTTTATCCAATTCTTTTGCTTTTACTTTCGCAACAGCACCGATATCGTCCCCGATCAAACCGATCGGACATTCTGATTGAACAGTGATACCGTTATTCAACGGGAAAAGGTTATTGATTTCATCAATAGCGATACCCAATTTTTTATCTCCACCGAAAACGATATTGTTTTCTTGGAAATCCGTACTAAAGTTCATAGTAACGAATGTATCAACACCGGTTACACCGATGTAGTAGTTACGACGACCTGCACGGCTGTATTGACCGCATCCGATAGGACCGTGAGAGATGTGGATCATGTCTTTGACCGGACCCCATACAACCCCTTTAGAACCTGCATAAGCACAACCGCGTTGGCTCATTACACCCGGAACGGTTTTTTTGTTAGAGCGGACATCTCCACACGTTTTTTGGTTTTCATCATTTGGAGATCCGACACCAAGGTGTTTCTCACGATTTTTTGCCGCTTTTTGCGGGTACGCTTTTAAGATCTCTTCAATGGCCGCTTTTTGTTTAGCTTCTAGTGTTTCTGGACCCATAATACACCTCTTCCTTACGCGATTTCGATGCGGAATTGTTCCATCGAGTCAAGGTTATGACACAATTTCATAGTTTCGTCATCAGCTGCATCCAAACGTTTAGAGATTTCAGACATTTGGTAACGGTTCATGTAGATCATGTATTTTTGTTCTTTGTTTGGGTTCTCTTCTTTGAAGTAGTGAACCATAGCTTTGAACAAGAATGTATCTTTATTTGTATAACTCAACCATTGTTTGTCTTTGTCTTTTGTACCCATCAACAATTTGATTTCTTTAACGTCGCTTACATCAACGTCAGCCAATTTTTCAACTACTTTTTCATCCGGAACATGATTCCCCATATCTGCTGGGAAGTGAAAACCTAAAATAAACATCTAATCTCCTTTTTCTGTTCTTTTCTTTTCATTATTAAAAAGATGTTATTTGTCATTTGAAATGACAGCCATTGAAGATTCCTCAAAAGAGGAACCTCAGGGTTAAACTTACGCTTCGTGCGCTGCTTTACCGACTTGTGATTCGTCAACTTCGTCTTCAAGACCGAATTCAAGGAGCAAGTCTTCAAGGTCATCCATACTGATCGGAGTAGGAATGATTTTCATATCGTTGTAAACGATTTTGCGTGCAAGCTCTTTGTATTCGCGAGCTTGGTCAGAGTATGGGCTATACTCAACAACTGTCATACGGCGTAGTTCAGCGTGTTGAACGATGTTGTTACGTGGTACGAAGTGGATCAATTGAGTTCCGATACGTGTTGCAAGTTCTTTTGCAAGATCGTACTCACGGTCAGTCATACGAGCGTTACAGATAAGACCCGCAAGACGTACTCCACCAGTGTTCGCATATTTCAAAATCCCTTTAGAGATGTTGTTAGCTGCGTACATCGCCATCATTTCACCTGACATAACGATGTAAATTTCTTGTGCTTTACCTTCACGAATCGGCATTGCGAATCCACCGCAAACAACGTCACCAAGAACGTCGTAAGAAACGAAATCCAAACCGTCTTCATCGTATGCACCCTCTTCCTCAAGGAAGTTAATCGCAGTAATAACCCCACGACCTGCACAACCAACACCTGGCTCTGGTCCGCCTGACTCTGTGCAGTTGATCCAACCACCCGGAGTTTCTCTATCAAATAGGCCTTTACCCCAAAGACGAGCTTGTTCCATCTCAACGTCTTCAATAGTTCCCATTTCTGCTGCAAGAGAAAGAATAGTATCTTGTGCTTTCTCGTGAAGAATCAAACGAGTTGAATCCGCTTTTGGATCACACCCAACAATCATAATATTTTTATCGAAATAGTGTGCCATTGCTGCCAATGTATTTTGAGATGTAGTAGATTTACCAATCCCACCTTTTCCGTAGAACGCGATTTGTCGCAAACTAGCTGATCCAGCCATGTTAACCCCTTTTTGTGAACTTCGCTTTAACTGGTGCAAAGGGTGTTCTATGGTTTTTTGCGACAATCTCCGAAACACACCGACAAAATGACGACAATGATACAAATTTGTAGGAATGTGAGTTGCAGTTATGTCGCGACATTCTTTTTTCCCTTTCTGATTAAAAAATAAGCGGTAATTCTTATCTATAATTATTCATAACTGTTACACTTCCGCTAAAAAGAGGCGGCCATGTCTAACAAAGAACGATCCATCCATAGCCTGCATCAGGCTCGGACGGCCCACATACGCTGGGTCAACGCAATCAAACTCCTCGTATCGGGCATCGATGTTCCCGCCGATACTATCGCCCTCTCACCGACCGACTCTCCGTTCGGAAAATGGTTTTACGATGAAGCGATGCTGTTTTCATTAGGAACGTCGCGTATGGTTCTCGAAGACATCGAAGTGCTTTTGCTTTCCATGCATGACAAATACACCAAAATATACCCTATCTATTACGGACAGAAAAAAAGAAGCCTTTTAGGGGATATCATGGGACGAAAAAGCCATGCCAGCGAATATGAGATGGAGCTCTCTTTACGTTATTATGAAGAGATCGTTCTCCTCTCCGATAAACTCAAACACAAGCTTCGTGTTTTGGAAAGCCAGTTGTTGAGCATCGGAGAAGAGAAATTTGCCGATATCGCCAAATTCACCCAAGCTGCTCCTTCGACTCCAAAGCAGCAGCCCCTGAACGAAGAACCGAAAGATTCCGATGAAGCCTACTACTACGGTACGCGGGGACGATAATCCCCACTTTCACGGATGCAGTATCTGCGATATCTCCTCTTCCGACAATTTATAATGATAGAAATGTTCATAAAAATCATAAATCCTTTTTCGGATCGGATATTCTTTAAATCTCTCGGGATAAAAGATTTCCGCCGCCCATAAGAGTGCCAACGGCTGTTCAGGGGTGTAGTGGGTCCACACGTGAGCCCCCATCGGAACCGCATACACCCTTTTATTCTTGACGGCATTTATCTGAGCGAAACGGGGGTCTTGATAGAGTGCCGCAACTTCATCGCTGTTCCATACAAACAGATAATCGGGATTCCATACAAGAATCTGCTCCATATTGATCCGGGCATGATCCGGCACCCCTTTTGCGACATTGATTCCGCCCGCTTTTTCGATCACCCACGTCGCGGTAGAAACCATCGGAAGGGTAAGATTGGTGTAACGCAAATAGAGCGCTTTCGGCTTGGTTTTGACGTGCGAAACGCGCGTGGCGATCTGAGCGAGAGTTTCGTCATAATAACGGTTGTACTCTTTCGCACGCTCCTCTTTGCTCATAATGGCGCCCAAAAGCGTCATCGTTTCTTTAATGCTCTCGGGGGAGTTCCAGTATAACGCAACGGTCGGAAATCCTTTTTTGGCCAAATTGTCCGCACTGATTTTATTAACGACAAAAACGACGTCTGAGGGTAATGTGCTCAACGCCTCGGTATTGACATCCCAGCTCGGCCCTCCGTTGGAAACAACCTTCTGCGTCGCTATCTTGGGGGCAAAAACGGCTTGAAATTTCCAGTTTTTACCGCTCATGTATCCGTTCATGCCGTTTTGAATCGTATCGGCGCATCCGAGTGCAAACAAAAACGCATTTACGGCCGGAGTTCCACCCGCCGTTACGACCTTATCCACTTTCAAAGGGATCTCGACGCTGCGCCCGGTCATATCGACGATCGTCTTCGTTTGTACGGCAAATACCGACGCGATAGCCAAGAACCAAATAAAAAGGAAACGCATCTTAAAACTTCAACGCCAAACTGGCCATGGCGGTAAACGGAGCACCCGGATAGTATGACGCGCTGTTGGTGCCGCTGTCGTCCAAATCGTTTTTGATGATAGCGATATATTGTCGGTCAAACAGATTTTGGAGAGACAGGGTCGCAGCGATCTCTTTGAATCCGGCAACATTGCGTCTGACGTATCCGCACTCTATGTCCATTGTCGTGTATGAAGGGATACGCTGAGTATTCAAAATGTCCCCGTAGCGCGAATCGACGTATTTCAGTGCCGGAGTCAGGAAAAAGCCGTCGTACTTAAAGGTACTTCCTACTTTAAAGAGCCATTTCGGCGCATCCGGAACCTGATTGCCGTCAATTTCCAGCAAAGCACCTCCGGTCGTCACTAAATTTTGCGTGAAATTCAACGCGTTGTACGAAAGTGCGCTGAAAAGTTCCCAATCCGGCGTCGGTTCATAATACGCACCGAGTTCGACCCCTTTTCCCTCCGCCTGCGCATTGCTTTGATAATAGTTCAGGTTTACTACCGGATCATACACCGTCACCTGTTTGTTCACGTATTTTGAATAATACAGCGTCGGTTCCACCCGCCAATTTTCCCCTTTGATCTTCATCCCGATATCATAAGTGTCCGACGTTTCGAGTTTGAGCTTATCCCAGATATCCTGCAATGTGATTCCGGCACTTTGAAAAACACTCTTTTTACTTTTATAAATCGAAAACAGCGGGCCGTTCCACGGATTGGCATACCCCTTGGCATAATTCGCGTTGAGAAGCACATCCGGCGAGAGTTTGTAGCTGAGATTCAAACTCGGTAATACTTTTTTAAACGTGATCGCATCGACGTGCAGATCCGGATCGATCGTCGCACTCGCCATCGCTTCATCATACGATACGTCTCCCGCCGTCGTCGTATATCCTTGAATACTCGGGAGTTTCATCTCCAGATAGCGCACACCGGCCTGCACTTTCCAATCATCCGTCTCTTTTTTCAATGTTAAAAACGGGCTTTTAAACTCTCTGCTTCCGATATCGTTCAACATCCCCCATGAACTGAATACCAAATGACCGTTGCTGATCGTATAGCTTTTTTGTCCTGCCGGAGGGGGGATCGTATCGATTTTTTGATACCAGTAACCGATTGCCGCATCCAACCACGCAAAACTTTTGTCGTATCGCAATACAACTCCGTTTTGCTCCTGCTCCATGTCGATTTTATTTACGACGTTGCTGCTGGAGTTGTATCCCAACCGATAACCGTCCGTATCGATATGGTAAGGCTTGATCGATAAAAGACCATCCAGCAACCTGGCCTGAATGTTGGCTTGAATCAGATTCTCTTTAAAGTGCTGCTTGTTAAAGTCGTAATAATATTTATCGTTCGCCGCCGAACCGGTCAGTTGCGTATTAAAATCGAAATCGTTGTAAGTAGAGAGATCGCTTGCCTGAGCATACGTCAATCCCCGATAATCGTTACGCTCGATATCGTTGTGGGCTGCCAAAATATCGACACTGAGCGCATCGGTAATCGGCACCGTAATTCCGGCTTCGATATTATCGCGTTTCGACATCCCCGCTCCTCTCCATTTATCGACTTCGGAATGGGATGCCGAGATAAAGAACTTACTGCCATGTACCGTTTTACCGCTGTCGACGCGTGCGAAAGTTCGTGAAAACGACTCTCCTCCGAAGGTTTGTTTCATATAGACTTCGAAATGATCCAGCGCTTTTTTGGTTTTCATATCCAACGACCCGGCATTGTTGCCGAATCCGAATCCGCTGTCGGCATTCGAAGGACCGCTGGTGAAACTCATGCTATCGATGTTTTCCATATCGAGAATACTCCCCATCGCACCCTGTCCGACGTTTACCACGGAAGGAACTCCGTCGTTGGTAAGGGCGAAACGACCGAACGTATCGGCATAAAGTCCCCGTATTCGAAACGAATTTTGATCCAATGACAATCCGTAAACGTCCGCCTGTCCCGTATGAACGGAAGGGAGCATATCCAATGCTTTATACGGGTTTGTCGCTCCGGGTCCAACCCGATTGTCAATGCTCTCTTTAGAAACGACCGTCGCCTTCATATCTTCAGTGATTGCCGAATCAATGATGCCGATCTGCTCGATTTCGATCGTTTCGGCAATCAATGATGATGCCACCATAGAGAGCGCTCCCATTACTATTATCTTCTTTTTCAATTCAAACTCCTATTGCAATCTCGCTCGCAATTATAACGTTATATCTTTATTGATATAATGTAATAGATAAAAAAACGGGGCTGATTTCCTCTCTTTTTTGTTTAATAATTAATCACTGTACCGCATGGAAAGAAACCGGTTAAAAGAGCTGTATCAGCCTAACACGGCCGCTACTGAGTTATGAAAAGAGTCATTGAGAGGGTACGGATATTTTTGTATCGGCCGGGAAAATGCCCATCGTCGAATCGTCCTTGTCCCTTCCGGATCGATAGAGGCTTATCGTCCGGTTTTCATCCGTTCCAAAAGCTCGCCGAGTTTATCATGGCGAAGCTGGATCAAACGTTCGATCTCGTCATAATCGAATTTTCCGAAATAGGCCATATCAAAAAGTCTGAGAAGGGCTGCACGACAGCAGCTCTTGTCACACTCAGTTACAAGCTTTTTCGCTTTTTTGTAGGGAAGATCGGTTTCTTGAAAAATCTTGATCGCATCCGCAACGCTTTTGCATCCGCATTCACAGATTTCGAGTGCTAGAACTTCTTCCTTGGTAGCCATGACCCACCCCTTAGAGGGAGTGCTCTGCCTTATAATTGTTAGCCTTTTCGACGGCTTCATACAATTTTTGCGCGAGTTCCGGCATTTTTACGTGATTGGTCCATACGGTATCTTCGACGATGTCGTGAATCTCCGATGCGACTTCAACAGCAAGGCGTTTGAGTTTTGCCAACTCTTTTTTGTGATCGATTTCTTCTGACATATACTATCCTTTTTAATAATTTAGGCGACGCGAATCTCGATGCCGCGTGCTTGGTCTTTTCCCAATGCAATCAGACGTTGTCCGATCTGTACTTGAACACTGCTTTTAAACCACCCGTAGCGTTTCACGCACACCGTCGCATTGGGACAAAGCCCCATAGCACATAGGTGATCTTTAAGCTCGTCGTTCAAATCTACGGATATAACTCTGCATTTTTCGTTCACGCAGGTATCAAGCAGGTTCATAGCTCCGTCTCCTTGGGCTTTCTAAAGTGAAAAAGCATAAATGTTTTCAAATTTTACGGGATGGAAGTCACCGTAGCACATATGCAAAAAAGTCCCTTTTTGTTGAAAATGATACTCTTCAAAAAGTTTAACCGCCCGTTTGTTGCCGAGCGGAACGTCCGCCAGAACTTTTTTAAGTCCGCGGAAATACAAAACGCCCTGCATCATTTTTTCGGCTTCGTCGTCAGAGCCTTCTCGGCACTGCCACGGACCGAGGTAGACGCCGCGTGCATTGATCACACTGGAGTGTTGAAACGAATTCGGCAATGCGAACTTAAGCGAACTGTTGCGCTCCATCTCATCGAGCATGAAACTCATCCGGTCTTCTCCGAACGTTTCGAAATCGATCTTGCGGATAGTCGCGTCGAAGTTTCCGCCGTCCAGTTCTTTTGCCTGTGCATTGGTAAAACTAAACGGAGGTACTTTTCCGACATTCAAAAAGCGTCCTACTTCCATCACCGATTGGAATCCGCTCTTCTCAAAAAAATCTTTTAAGACCGGATTTGCATGCAGATACAATGAGGGGTGTTCATCTTTCAAAACGCCGAAAAGAGTATTGAAAAGACGTCGTCCCAACCCTTGTTTCTGATGGGTCGGTTTGACCATAAAATATTTGATCATCGCAGAACGTTCAAACTCGATCGCCATGACCGCACCGACCAAAACACCGTCTTCATACGCACCATAGCATAAATGGGGAGCATGCATCATCATTAGTTTGACATGATATCCGTCCAGAAGCCAGCCTACCTCTTCAGCGATTTTGACCAGTTCGGGTACGTCGACGAATTTGAGCCATCCTATATACATGCAAGGTCCTGATAGAGAGATTTAAGTTCCAACGTATCGAGTACTCTTTTGCGGGACGTCACAATCTCTCGGATCTTAGGAAGCATATCATGTAATATCCCGTTATCGGCACTGATTCCCATTCGTGTCAAATGGTAGCGTATGGTAGCGCTTCCGGAGTGCTTTCCGATCGGATATGCGCGGATACTTCCAACTTCTTCCGCTTCAAACGGCTCGTAGGCATGAGAATTTTTCATCATACCGCTAGCATGTATGCCGCTCTCATGGGCAAATATACGTTCACCCACGATAGGGGCATTGGTAGCCAAAGTGATGTTTGCAGCAGAAGCTACCGCAGCTACAAGTTCACGGATCAGTAAAGGATCGATCGTGCGTACCTCGCCGTACAGATGTTTCAATGCCATGAGAATCTGTTCAAACGATGCATTGCCCGCACGCTCGCCCAAGCCGATAACCGTAGTGTTCATTCCGATAGCGCCGGCATCAATGCCGCTAAGAGCGTTGGCATTGGCCAAACCGAAATCGTTATGTGTGTGCATTTCTATGGGGAGGAGATTGTAATCGCATAACGTTTTGATTACATTGAAGGTTTGTGTCGGTGTCATAATACCGACCGTATCGCAGTAGCGGAATCGTGATGCTCCGCACTCTCGTGCGAGTTCCATCACATCTTTGATAAAATCGGTATTCCCGCGTGAACTGTCCTCACCGCCGATACAAACGAAGATTCCTTCACGTACAGCGGCACTGACGACGTGTTCGAGGTCGCTAAGCACTTTTAGCTTGCTTCCTCCGAACTTGACATCAATCAGAATATCAGAGATCGGAATCGAAAGATCGACGGCTTTAATACCGCAGGAGATGGATGCTTCCAGATCATCCATCTTCATTCGGTTCCATGTCATCATCCGAGCATTCAGTCCTAAAGCTAAAAGCTCTCGGATATCTTCACGCTCTTTTACACCCATCGCCGCAATACCCACTTCGAGTTCGTCCGCGCCGCAAGCATCGAGCAATGTTGCGATTCGGAGTTTTTCTTCGGTATTAAACGCGACATAGGGAGCTTGTTCCCCGTCACGTAGCGTAGTATCGTTGATGAGTGCCATGACATTTTCCTTTCTACCCTGTATTTGGGCAAGCTTTGAGTGCCTCAGCGGCCAGTGAAAGCGAGCTGAATTTCCTCAGCCGGCGGCTTAAACCTTAATTCACTTCTGCGTTTTCATCCATACCGAAGTATTTACGAGATGCTTTAAGAACCGAAATTTCGATCGGCTCATACGCATAGCTTTGATCGGCGATGATTCCGGCAGCTTTTAGATCATCTTGCGGACATCCGCCGATTTTTGCTGTAAGAATCAATTGAACGTCTTTGAGTTTTTCCAAAATCGGAGCCAACGGATTGGTTCCGTCCGGACCTGCACAATATTCGTAATCCACTTTACGGTGATGGATAAATCGGATACCGCGGTCTCCCGCTTCATAAATCAAGAACTCTTTAACGCTTCCGAAGTGTTGGTTAATCATCCCTTCACCTGCAGTCGTAACCGCTACAAGGATGGTTACACCGTTAGAGCTAAGTTCTTCTTTTTCTTTGCGGACACGTTCGTTCGCCTGATCCAGGAAGAATCGGAACTCTTCGATTTTTGCCTGAGCTTCTTGACGTGCTTCAAGATCGTATTTGATTTGCAATTCATCGAAGCTGAGTCCGGCAAACGTATCTTTGGTAAACTCTGCTCCGCGGTCTTCACCGATCAAACCGACGGCATCCGCACGGCATTGACGGCAGTGTTGCATAAGCTTCATATCCATTCCGCATGCTTCCTGAACCGCCATTTGTTCCTGATCGGTCGCACTCGGCACACCTGCAAGTCCAAATGCGGTCCCGTGTTCAGGCTCGGAGATAATCGGCATGATGTTATGCAAGAAAACACCGATCTCTTTAAGTTTTTTCGATACTTCCGGCAAATGTTTATCGTTGATACCAGGGATCAAAACAGAGTTTGCTTTGATTAGGATACCTTTTTCGACACATTTTTTCATACCTTCAAGCTGACGCTCTAAAAGTATTTTAGCCGCTTCTTTACCGTAGATACGTTTATTATTGTAAAAAATCCACGGATAGATTTGAGAACCGACTTCTCCGGTTTCATCAACGCTATTGATGGTTACCGTAATGTGATCGATATTGTAATCGACCATTTCATCGATAAAATTCGGCAATTCCAAACCGTTGGTAGAAAGGCAGAGTTTCAAATCCGGCGCGAACTGACGCACTAATCCGAACGTTTCAAACGTCTTTTTCGGATTAGCAAGCGCATCTCCCGGTCCTGCGATCCCCAATACGCTCATGCGTTGGACTTCACCGCCGACCAAGAGGACTTTTTTCGCCGCTTCTTCAGGAGTCAAACGTTCAGACGTTACTCCCGGACGACTTTCGTTCGAACAGTCGTATTTTCGGTTACAGTAGTTACATTGAATATTACACGCAGGAGCAACCGCTACGTGAATACGGGCATAATGATGGTGTGCACCCTCTGAATAGCATGGATGATTATGGATCTTTTCCTTGATGTCATCGGGCATAAAAGCTTCGTTTCCACTTGACGAACAACTCATAATAACTCCTTTTTAGGTCTCAACAATTTCCTAATGATCCTGCCTCATCCAGCACCAATCATTCTTACAGAGGAGTTATGCAAGTGATGTTCTATAGAGTAAAGAGGAGTAAGCAAACCCAAATCGTACAAAGAGAGACGTTTTTGTCACTCTCGGGTTGGAATGAAAAACGTAGCGGCGTATTAACACTCCGGTTTGGATGAAGGAATCGAAAAGAGGTATCCTTGGGAATAATCGACACCGAGTGCTTTTAAACGTTCATAAATTTCTTCGTTCTCAACAAACTCCGCAATCGTACGTATCCCTTTTCGCTGAGCGAAAAACAAAATACTCTCTACCGTCAACAGATGATTTTCATCGTCATTGATGTTTTTCACCAAAGAACCGTCGATCTTGATGTAATCGACGCTCAGCTTGCTCAGATAGTTAAAATTGGAATACCCCGTTCCGAAATCGTCAATTGCGATTTTACAGCCATACCCCTTGACCGTCCGGATAAACTCGGTTACTTCGTCAAAACTCTCTATCCCTTCCGATTCGACGATCTCCAAAACCAGCCGTTTTGTTGCTCTCGAACTATGAAGCGTGTCGTATAAAAACATGCGGGTTTCATCCGACAAAATATCCTGCAACGTCAGGTTCAAAGAAAACTCATACGTATCGAGAACTTCAAAAACGGCGAACGTCTTCGCAATCATAATCCGGGTCAACTGATCGTACAGTTTCGCTTTTTTAGCGTGTTCGAGAAACCAAAACGGGCTTAAAACCGTTCCGTCCGTCTCGATCAGACGGATCAGAGATTCGTATTTAACGATTTGGCGCGTTTCGTTATCGACGATTCCTTGAAAGTAAGGGACGATACGATCTTCTTCAATCGCCGATTTAATTTTACTGATCAACCATATATTATTGCGCGTTTTTTCGCTGAGCTCGACATTGTCGTTGAAAAAAACCACTTTACTCTGACGCTCTTTTGCCTCTTTCAGAGCCATATGGGCCAGATTATAGACTTCGGAATATTTGGCATAGGCAATACCGCCGGAGAGACTGATCAGCAGTGTATTGCCCTCTACCTCATAGCGGTTATTTTCCAGCCGTGTGATATGATCGATAACATGATCTCTGAGTTTGTCATCCAAGGCATGTCCGCTATAAATGATCGCAAACTCGTCGCCGCTGATCCGATACAGACTGTAATTAGCTACCGTCTCTTTTAAAAAATCGGCAAATGCTCGCAACAATCCGTCTCCGATCGTATAGCCGTAATAATCGTTGATATTGGAAAAGCGGTCGATATTAAGCAATAAAAGGATTTTGTCCTCATCACCCGTTTCCAAATCGCTAAAAAGGGCCGTACGGTTTTTCAATCCGCTGAGAGAATCGGTCAATTGACGCTGAATGATTTTCTCTTGCTTGATCAGTTCGGTCACATCGACCCGCGCCGCGATGAATTCGACCACGTCCCCTTTATCATCGAAAATCGGGGCAATAACACTTTTGACATAATACTCTTCTCCGCTTTTAGAGAGATTTCGAAACGTCTCTTTCCAAATTTTCCCGCTCTTGATCGTCTCCCATAAATCATGGAAGAGTTCTGCGGGGGTCTCGGGATGACGGACGATATTATGATTTTGCCCGATCAATTCCGTCCGCGAATATCCCGACACTTTGCAAAAAGCGTCGTTGACATAAGTAATATGTCCCTGCGCATCCGTTTTAGAGACGATGGAACTCTCATCCAAAACCATTTTATACTGATCGAGGATTTTGATATTATCGTCCAGTTCGAGCTGCGCTTCGTTGACTAAATGAGTCAGTGATTTGAGCATAGAGTGGCGGTATTGATGCGGTTCGACGGCTCTTTTCTCGCTCGGTGCAGGCGATTCGCTCAACGACAGTGCCGTTGTCGTGATATTTAGCAGCTGGTTGCCCGAGGGGGAATGAAAAAATTCTCCGTAGGTAAACAGTCCGCAGGTAGGGGCGATATCGTTAATCAGATTCAATTCGTAATTGAGTTGATCTTGCAAAAACAGTTTGCGTACCGAACACGAATAGATATAGGTCGCTTCGACGGCATGGGAGGAGACCGATTCTTGAAAATCGACGGCATAATCGAGGATCTCTTCGACATTCCCTATCGAAAAGCGGACTTTGTCTCCGTCATAAAAATGACCGGCATAGACAAAAGCTTCATCCGGTGTCTGTGCGATGATCGAACGGGCGATTTTCACTCCGTCGTTGATCTTGATCAAAGGAAATTCGATAGCACTAGCAGGGATCTGCCCCACAGCTTCGGCACCGAGATAATGGGTATAGACCGATTTTACCGGTTTGTTATCGATCTCATAGATGATATTTTTGTCCGCTTTCGTGACCGTCATCTCTTTGCCGATCGTCGTCCAATACAAAGAGTAGTCGTTATGAACCTCTAAAACATCGCTGTCCAATACGGCAACGACGACCCCTTCGTCATAAACCGTATTCTCTTTCATAATAAACGTCCGGGTAAATGTCAGGTCGTCTCCCGCATTTCCTCCCGCCAACACGATATCGTTGCGAACCGAGGTAAAACCGTTTAGAAACGATTCCGAATCGCTTTTGAGCCCTTCGCTCAGAACGATACATACTTTCGTCCGTTCGGTAACGACCTCCCGCGCCGCCTGTTCACCGCATGTGTAATCCGAAACGGGGTAGTAGTAGGTCTTAATCTCCGTAGCATCGAAAAGCGAAAATGCGATGATAATTTCCCCCGAACTCATCGAACCGTCCATGATCTCGCCCGCAGTCGTCGCTCCGATCAACGGCTCTCCCGGCAAACGGGTATGCAAAACATCCAAAACACTTTGAATGAGTTTTTTATCGATGATTCCGCTGAAAACTTGAAGAAAAAGATGCTTATCGGATGGAATATTGCGGTTTATGAATTGTTCAAGTTTCTCTTGATTTTCAAACCGATGATTGAGTAATTGCATTCCGGCCCCGTCAGCATTGTAAATAGAAAATGAGTTCTATTTTATCTTATTTAACCCCAAAAGAGTGCAAGTTTAGCTCTATTAGCTGCCATAAGTATATTACATCCATATTTCACATATAAGAATAAAACTTGCATTGCCAAATAATATAAAAGGAGTTCTCTTATGATGGTAGCTATACCGATGGATGCAATGAGCCGTGTTTATCATTACAATCCCTGTAGCGCAACGATGTTTGCTCTGTATGAGGTCAAAGGGACACGCAAAGACATACGCTACCGCTATGTAGATACAAAATTAAATCCGTGGGAAAAATCCGAAGGGGAAATGGTTCGCGATCCGATTATGAAAGCATGCGAATGTACCGTCGATTTGGCACAAGACCCCCACCATGTCAGTGAGCACTACGCCCTTCTCGAAGTGATCGGAAAATGCGATTACCTCATCGTCGATCAATATTGCCTCAACACTCTGTATGCGATGCGCAACGTCGGAATCAAAATCCATAAAGTTCCGCCGTTTGTTAAAACCGCCGAAGAGGCGATCAACCACTTCGCCATCGGAACCGAAATCGCCGAGCATCTCCGATACGTTCATCCGGCGTAACAGCTTTAATTCTCTAGCTTACTCCAGCCACCCCTCGACTTCTTCAACGACAAATTCCATCGATCCGTCCAGAACGTGATCGGCACCTTCCACGCCGTACTGCCGATAATGTTCATTGACAAGCGGGGCACGCAAGGCGGCATAACCGGCATCTTCACTATTTCCCGCACCCCAGATATCAAATGTTTTAATCTTGATTTTTCCCATATTGTCAGTGCAGGAGATCAGATGGCTTTTATTACCCCGGCAACCGATGGCGATATAGCCCGCTATCGGTGCATCAGGATGAGAGACCAAATAACTGCTGGTCATCCCCGCCCCCAGCGAATGCCCCATCAGATAAATCGTCTTGACCCCTTTGCTGTGTAAAAACTCAATCGCCTGATCGATCATCGCATCGACTTTCGGCTGCTCTTTTTCATACTCTTCGTACCCTTCGTATTGATTGGGCATTTGCAGCGATAACGTATGAAAACCGATATCTTTATTGAGTGCCAAACGCAAAGGTTTGACCACTTTGAAATCGGGGTTCATCCCCTTTCCATGGGCCAGGATAATCCCTTTGTCGCTCTGCCCCTGTAGATAAAGAGCTTTTTCGGGCATCGACGCAGCCACCAAGTAAATCGGAAACAACAGTGCAAGCAGAGACAAACGACGCATAAAGAATCCTCCCATTTTTACAAAAGGATACTTTTCTTCCGTAAATTTTACGTAAAAATCCTCTTATTCCGCATCGACGATCAAATTATTCGGCAGTTCGTCCGTATCACCCTCTTCTACGGGAAATTCTAGTTTGAGTATCTCTCCGCACGCTCGAATCGCTTCGAGATATCCCTGCGCTATCCCTTTTGTGTTCAGGTTCAGACGAAACGTCTCAATGATCGATTCCCACACCAAAGGATCAATTTTCTCTTCGATTCCCGCATCCGCAATGATAGTCGCAAAGCGCTCGTCCATGGAGACGAAAAACAAAACGGCACGCCGTTTCTTCGTCTTGTACAAACCGAATTTTCGAAAACTTTCCGCCGCGACCAAAGACGCATGGCGCTGCATGATCGTAGAAGGAACCAAAAGATTGGTTACAAAAGAGAGCTGTGTCAAAATCATCAAGAAAATAAATCCTACGATTTGTTGGCGCAATACATCTTCAACACTTAGCCAGTTCGTCAGCCAAAGGATCAGATGGGGAATCAGCAATGCGCTCAACGCGGCAACAAAAAACGCATAAATGCGATAGTTTCCGCTTTTTTGGGTAATAATGGTGACGAATTCGCATGAACTCTTCCGTTCGGCATTTTCTATCGCCTCTTTGATCTGCGTTTTTACCGCTTCATCGATCTGTTTCATAAAACCTCCATATATTTACCAACTGCCGCTGGCACCGCCGCCGCCGAAACTTCCGCCGCCGCCGCTGAAAATATCGAACGAATCGTGGCTCGTGGATCCGGATAAACCGTCCATCCCATCTAACATAGAGCCGAAATCTGAATTTTTATCGGCGAAATAAGTCACAATAAACACTATCAAAGCGATAATCCCGCTTATCAGCAAAATATGGCTTAGAACCCAGACCAAAGTACCCGACATCCCCCCCATAAAGAGCGAACCGAACAATTTTTTAATAGTATTCGGCTCTTTTTTCGTATCCTCTCTTCGGCTTCGCAATGCCATAAAGAAAAAAGGGATAAAAGCGATCACAACCCAATAAAATCGATCTTTCTCGCTCTTTTTATCCGCTACAGCAGCATCCGTAGGTTCATGGGAGAGGATATTTTTGATCTGCTCCATGGTATTGTTAATACCGCCGTAAACGTCTTGTTGTTTAAACCGGGGAATCAGCTGCGACTGAATCAGTTCATGCGAGAGTGCATCCGTGATGCTCCCTTCCAGACCGTACCCCACCTCTATTCGGACTTTATGCTCATTCGGTGCAACGATAATCAAAAGGCCGTTGTCTTTTCCTTTTTGTCCTATCCCCCAATGGCGCCCGAGCTGATAGCCGTAATCGGCGATATCGTATCCCTCCAACGATTTGAGGGTTACGACGACGACCTGAGCGGTGCTGTTATCTTCGATGGATTTGGAAAGTTCTGAGAGAGCGCGTTCCTGATCGGGGGTTAGTAATCCGGCCTGATCGACGACACGACCGCTGAGCTGCGGAAACGTCGGAGCTGCCCAGAGAGCAACTCCGAGAAAAAACAGAAGAGAGAC
>NZ_CALDDG010000108.1 GCF_937936435.1 uncultured Sulfuricurvum sp.
CCACCGAGATCTACACTCTTTCCCTACACGACGCTCTTCCGATCTTTTTATTGGTATTAACCGTCCTTTTTCTGGCACCGAGTCTGGTTCTGGTGATGACGACGTTTACCCGTTTTGTGATCGTATTCGGGTTTTTGCGTCAGGCTTTAGGGACACAGCAGGTTCCGCCGACACAGCTGTTGGTTATGCTGGCTTTGATTCTGACGGTCTTTGTTATGGAACCGGTAGCGACCAAGGCGTATGACGAGGGGATCAAGCCCTACAGCGAAGAGAAGATAACCTACGACGAGGCATTTGAAAAGACGACCGAGCCGTTTAAAAACTTCATGGTGCGCAATACACGGGAAAAAGATCTGGCACTGTTTTTACGGATTCGCCATATGGAAAATCCGCAATCGATCAAAGAGGTTCCGTTGACGATTGTCATTCCGGCATTCGTCATCAGTGAATTAAAAACGGCGTTCGAGATCGGATTTCTCCTCTTTTTACCGTTTCTGGTCATCGATATGGTCGTCGCGTCGATCCTGATGTCAATGGGGATGATGATGCTTCCTCCGGTTATGATCTCGATGCCGTTCAAGATACTCGTTTTTGTCATGGTGGATGGATGGAACCTGCTGATCGGCAATCTGATCGCCAGTGTCAAATAGAAAAGAGGGTTATATAGGTGCAGTGTGAGTATTTTGGTATCTGCGGGAGCTGCCGCGATTACGAAGAGGGGTATGAAGGACAGCTGGAACGAAAAGTTTCAGCGGTTCAAGCAATGTTCGCCCCTTTGTTTTCAGGAGGGATTACGATTTGTCCTTCTCCTCCCGAACGGTACCGATCCCGCGCCGAATTCAAAATCTATCATGATGAAAACGGTATCTCGTATGCGATGAACCGACATGATCGTCAGGGGGCGTTAAAAATCGAGCACTGTTCGATTGTCTCAGCCACTATTGCTTCGGTTATGGATAAGCTTCTTGCGCACATCAATGATTTAGGGATAGGGCATAAACTCTTCGGTGTTGATTTTTTAGCTTCGCAAGAGGGGGAGATTACCCTCAGCATGCTGTATCATAAAGCGCTGGATGATGAGTGGAAGAGCAACGCTCAGGAGCTTGAAAAACGCTTAGGCGTCTACGTTATCGGACGTAGCCGTAAACAAAAACTTATTCTATCTCAAGATTATATTACTGAAAAACTCCGTATTAACGATCGTGAGTACCGCTACATCCATATCGAAAACAGTTTTACGCAGCCTAATCCCCGCGTCAACGAACAGATGATCGAATGGTCTTTGGCTCAATTGGAGGGGATCGGCGGTGATTTGCTGGAGCTTTACTGCGGAGCGGGGAATTTTACGATTCCGTTCGCAACCAAATTTGAGCGTGTACTGGCGACGGAGATTTCAAAAGCTTCTATCCATGCAGCGAAACAGAATATGGCACTCAACGGCGTCGAAAATATCGAATTTGTCCGTTTATCTGCTGAGGAATTTACCCAAGCGCTTGACGGCGTTCGCGAATTCCGGCGGTTGGAAGGGCTGAAAGTCAGCGATTACCGTCTCAAAACCCTTTTTGTCGATCCCCCGCGTGCAGGATTAGGGGAGGAGCCGTGCGCGTTTGCGTCGCGGTTTGAGCATCTCCTCTATATTTCATGCAATCCCGAAACACTCCTTCGCGATTTGGAGATACTGAGCCGAACCCATATGGTTACGGCGATGGCGGCATTCGATCAATTCCCTTATACCCATCATCTGGAAATGGGTGTCAAACTCACTAAAAAAGAGACGCTATGAGAATTATTTTACTCAGTGCGCTTGCGGCGCTTCATCTCTACGGTGCAAATAGCCAAAGCATTCTTGACGAGGTTGCCAAACTGCGACAGAAGTATGAAGAGTGTCGGCAGGGGCAAAGTGCCGTCTTAGGGATCGATCCGAAAAAATACAATGAGTGCGAATACCAGCGCAAAACATCCGAGGGAAAAGTCAAAGGGTATCAAAGCCGTATCGCAAATCTAGAAACGCAGATCAAAGAGCTAACCGGGCAGCTAGAACTTTTAAAAAAGCGCAATAATGCGCTCGAGCGTGAATTATCTCAAAAAAAAGGGATCATCGGCAGTCTGGAAACGACATTGACCTCCAGAGATAAAAAATATCGCGAAGCGGCCGCACGTGCCGATGCGTTGAGCACCGAAGCCAATACGATCAAAGTAAGCCGGATTGAGCGTCAAAAACTGACCAGTTCTCTCGTCGATGCCAAAAAAGAAATCGAACGCCTCAAAAATACTTTGGATAAAATGGGGAAAGAACGTATCGGATTGGAAAAACAGCTCGCCGATGCAAAGGGTAGAATCGGTAAACAGAATAACACCTCTTTAGAGACACGCGATACGAAAGAGAGTAAAGCTGTGGCTGCCGTATCATCCGATCAAAACGGCAGAATAAAAGCACTGCAAGATGAATTGACGAAGGCAAACGCATTGATCGTCCAATTGCAAAAAGCGAATATGCAGAAGAGTAGTAATGAAAAAGTAGTCACGAAAGTAGTAGAACCGACAGACAAAATCATCGCTTTACAGCGTGAATTGGCGGCGGCTCAAACCACCATCGCTAATCTGAAAAATAATGCTTCCGCCTCTAAAGTACCGACAGTCATTTATAAAGACCGCCCAGTCGAAAAAATCGTTGAAAAAGTTGTCTACAAAGAGCGCCCGGCAGAATCAGCCAAGGTGATTACAAAAATTGTTGAGCCGACCGATAAAATCGTCGCATTGCAAAGAGAACTCTCTGCGGCACAAACAACGATTGCCAATTTAAAAAATAATGCTAAAAATACGAAAGCGCCTTCAGTAGTCGAGAAAGTCGTCTACAAGGATCGTCCGGTAGAGAAGATTGTAGAAAAAATAGTGTATAAAGACCGACCGGTCGAAAAAATAGTTGAAAAAATTGTCTATCGGGATCGTCCGGCTGCAGCGGAAAAAAGTACGACAAAATCCTTAGAAGCGATTCAAAACGTCAAAGTATTGCATGAACCGCAAAAGAATTCGCACTCTCTTGCGACTACAAAAGCCGCTTCGTCAAAAACAGCGGATAAAGTGCTGAAAACACCGAGCAAAGTTCAAAATGTAAAACAGGAATTGACTGCTGAAACGTCAAAAGCACAAAATACTACCGCCGTTTCGGCGAAAAAAGGGGCATCGGCATACCGTATGGCGGTGAACGCGCCGATTTATAATGCACCGGGCGGAAGACAGATCGATACGTGGGAGGAGAGACGCTCTTTTACCGCCGGCGTGCCGCAGGGAGGATGGGTTCACATTACCGGATATTTCGTCAACCGCGTGTGGCAACGTACGGCCGATGATGAAAACTTATGGGTCAAAGAGAGCGATGTTATCCGCCGATAGAATGAAAATTGAATGCTAATGGATAAAAAAGGTTCTTTATGACACATTTTTCGGAATCTCTCAAAGTTGGAATCGAATCGATAGACCGTCGGCATGAAGAGTTCTGGGAGCTTTTTGAAAATTTGAAATCGGCTTCGGATGATACGTTTAGTGCAGCTTTTGAAGGGTTGATTGCCCATACGAAAGAGCATTTTGCGGAGGAAGAATCCGATATGTCGCATCTCGATTATCCTAATCATAAAGAGCACGTGGCCGAGCATCAAAAGGCATTGGACGAGATGGGATATTTTTTGCAGAAAGCGCAGAGCGGCAGATTGATGTTTGCCAAAGCGTATGCAAGAGACCGTCTCGGAGACTGGTTCCGAAACCATCTTTTGAATATGGACAGCGATTTGGCGCGTGTGATAGCGTTAAACGCCCGATAGGGCGGTTTTTTAATAGGCTCCGGAAGCTTTTTCTTTATAAGAATCGAAGGCTTCATCCTGTGCGGGAGCCAGTTGAAAATAGCCGTCCAGTTCGCGATGTTTGGACTGTAGGAGGCTTTCGAATTCGTTTTGCGTAATCGGAATATTATCCTGAAACTTGTCGAGAAGAAGGGTGTTGTTCCCAAGAAGAACCAAATAGCTTTGTGTGCCGTAATCGAGCATGGCGACAGTGTGGGCGGGATCAAGCGTTTTTTGGAAGCGGATATGCACTCCCCCCGCATCGGAAGGCGTTTTTATCGGTGCGGCAGAAGCTGGTTTCGCTTCGGATGCCGTTTTATTGAAAAGCCACGGCGTTTTAGGTTCGGCTTGAATCGTTGCGGCACGTTTGGCAATATTTTGTTTCAGCCAGAACAATATTGCGATACCGATCACCAAAATAGCGATTACAACGTAATAACTCTGTTCGAACTCATTGTTATTTTTGGTCGGAAGCCCCGATAGGGCAGTTTCATCGACCGGAGGAGTTTGTGTAACAGTGTCGGTTGCCGCAGGGGGGATAAAGCGGAGACGAAGCCCGTAAGAATCGGATGTCTTGGAAGCTTGCATCGTCACGTCTTTAGCTACCTGTGCAATGATGTCGATGTGTTCACCCTGCGGGGCAATAGTCAACTTTTCCAGATATTTCGAGTTGACATTTTTGATCTTGGAACCGTCGATAAAAGCCTCTTCGAGTTTGACGATGACGGTATTTCCCTGTCGGCTTTGGCGCAATACCCCTTCGTAGGGAGTATCGAACGTCAGCATGACGTCGACTCTGTCGTTGCGGTCATAGACGTTATAACTTAGAATTTTTGAACCCCACAACAAAACGGGGAGCAGTAAAACGGCAATGATTAATTTCATAGTCTCTCTTTTGAAAGGTAGTAAAGTACGGCACTCGAATCAAGAACTTCATTAATACGGATGGCGAGGTTCTTTTCGTAGACCATCACCTCGCCTTTTCCGATGATACGGCGATTGACATACGATTCGACGCTCTCACCAGCGGGTTTACCCAAATCGATAACGGACCCTTTTTCGAGTTTGAGAATTTCTCCCAATGATAGAGTCGTTTGTCCCAGATCGGCGACAAATTCGACCTCCATATCCAGCAACCCTTCGTAATCCATCCATGAAAGCTCTTTGTCGGCATCAAACGGATGATTCTCTTTTAAAAGTACGGGTTGCGGTTCCGGTGTTGCTGTATCACTCATTCTTAAAGCCTTTGCAATGCAATCATCATTTCGCCGTTTTCGATACCGAGTCGCTGCATCTCACCGAGACGGTTTTGAGATACCTCTTCGGAAACAAAAAAAGGTGTCGCAATCGTCATCGATTGTTCATAGGACTCTTCGGCAAGGACTTTTGCGCTTCCGACGATCATGTTGGTTGTCTCCAGAAGCATGTCGATAAGGGTTTGTTCATCGCTTTCGTCCTCACCTAAAAACATTTCGGTAATCATTTGCATCAATACAAAATCACACCCTACAAACACTCTATGCGAGGTTCCGTCACCGGCTTCAACATCGATATAAGCAAGAAGTGTTCTCTTTTGAGGGGAATCGGTGATAGGCTGACAGGATAAGCGCAGCTGATGAATACAAAAATTCTCGGCAGCTTGTAAAATGATCGGCAGCATGCTTCCTCGTTTACGATAGGGTTTTAGTATGAGAATTGATTATAGCGTAAAATCAAGTGAACGAAAAGGGGTTTTCTTGAAGGGTGAAGCGAGTATAATCGCGCGATACAAAACGATGAACGGACAGATATGATAATCGAACTGGCTATTTTAGGTGTCGGAGTGGGAGCTTTGTCGGGGTTCTTCGGTATAGGAGGGGGGACGGTTACCGTCCCGATTCTCCTGTATTTGGGATTCGGGATCAAAGAAGCGATCGGTATTTCCGTCATGCAGATGGTGGTGGGTTCTTTGATGGCGGCATGGATTCACCATAAAAAGCAGACCTATTCGGTAGGCGAGATTCAGTACTTCGGATACGGCGGTATCTTCGGAGCGATTCTCGGCGGGATTTTGGTCAAATTACTCCATGAAAGCATCTTGGAATGGCTCTTTTTGGGGATAGTCGCTTTTACTCTCGGGCGTTTGGCGCTCTCATCGCCCGTGCCGACCCGTCCTGAAGTCGTGAACCGACCGCTGTATACGGCGATAGGCGGGGGAATCGGAATCTTTTCGGGGATGCTCGGTGTCGGCGGGTCGATTCTGATGACTCCCGTTTTGGTCAGTTTTATGGGATTTCCGCTCAAAAAAGCGTCTGCTGTCGGGCTCTTTTTTGTGATGTTTACCTCGATCTCGGCTTTCATTACGCTCTCATGGCTTGGATTGGTCAATTATCAGGCAGGAATGATTATGGCATTAAGCTCTATAATCGGAATTATCGGCGGTATTTGGCTGCTGAATAAAATTCAGGTGAATCATTACAAAAGTGTTTTGGTTGTTTTTTATATTATCATCTTTGTCATTACGGCATACAAACTCATAGTGGAGTAACTTTATGGATATGATCAAAATCATCGGCGCCCGGGAACACAATCTGAAAAATATTTCACTGGAAATCCCGAAAAACTCGCTGGTTGTCTGCACCGGAATCAGCGGAAGCGGGAAATCGACTTTGGCGTTTGATACCCTTTATGCCGAAGGACAGCGCCGATACATCGAGTCGCTCTCCAGTTATGCCCGTCAGTTTTTGGACCGTGTCGGAAAACCCGATGTCGATAAGATCGAAGGGCTCACCCCGGCGATTGCGATCGATCAGAAAACCACCTCGAAAAATCCCCGCTCGACGGTAGGAACAATCACCGAGATTTATGACTATCTGCGTTTGCTCTACGCACGGGTCGGTATACAGCATTGTCATTTATGCGGCAAAAAGATTTCAAAAATGTCGGCACAGGATATCATCGATCAGGTGCTTAAACTCCCCGAAAATTCGAAAATCGTCATTATGGCTCCGCTGGTACGGGAAAAAAAAGGTTCCTTTGCCGATATCCTCGAGTCGTTGAGGCACAAAGGATATGTCCGTGCCATGATTGACGGGGTTATGGTTCGGCTGGATGAAGAGATCGAACTTTCCAAAACCAAAAAGCATACGCTGAAAGTGGTGATCGACCGTTTGGTTATCCGTGACGATAACCACGACCGTGTTGCCCAGGACGTCGAAAAAGCGCTTAAAGAGTCGTACGGCGAAGTGGAGATCGAGATTCAAAACCATGAAGAGGTAGGGTTGCGCGACAATTTGGTTCACTACAGCGAACATAGCGCCTGTTTCGACTGCAAGGTGAGTTTTGATCCTCTCGAACCGCTCTCATTCTCTTTTAACTCTCCTAAAGGGGCATGTCCCGAATGTGACGGTCTGGGAATACGCTACGCTCTCGATTATGAGAAAATTATCGATGCCGACTTGCCGATCGAAAAAGGGGCGGTGAAGATCGTTTACGGATTTAACAAAGGGTACTATTTTACCTTTTTGAAAGCTTTTTGTGTCGCGGAGGGGATCAGTATTACGGCTCCGTTTTATACCCTCGAAGAGCATCAAAAAAAAGCGATCCTACACGGCAGCGTGGACGAAGTGGAGTTTAAATGGAAAGATCACCCGATCAAACGGGTGTGGCCGGGGATCGTCCGTATCGCATACGATATTTTCAAAGACGAAAAAGATCTTGCCGATTATATGTCCGAAAAGCCTTGCAATGTTTGTAATTCGCACCGTCTCAAACGCGAATCTCTGGCGGTAAGAGTCGCGGAAAAAGGGATCGGAGAGGTGATCTCGATGCCGCTGAAAGATTCGTATGCATGGTTTGCAGACCCGAAAACATTTGAAGAATTCAGCGATCAGCAGGCGATGATCGCCGCTTCGATTCTCAATGAAATCCGCGAGCGGCTCTTTTTCCTCTATGACGTAGGATTGGGGTATCTCTCTCTCAGCCGTGACGCTAGGACGATCAGCGGGGGAGAAGCACAGCGTATCCGTATCGCCAGCCAAATCGGAAGCGGTTTGACGGGGGTAATGTATGTTCTGGATGAACCGAGTATCGGTTTGCATGAACGCGATACTCTCAAGCTGATCCGGACGCTTCGTTCGTTACAGGAAAAAGGGAATACCGTCATCGTCGTCGAGCACGATAAAGAGACGATTGAAAATGCCGACTTCATTGTCGACATCGGTCCGGGGGCCGGTAAATTCGGCGGAAACGTCGTGTTTGCCGGGACGCTTGAGGAGATGAAGAAAAGCAATACGCTAACGGCGGATTACCTCTCAGGCCGTAAGAAAATCGAATATTTTTACCGGCGTGAACAGAACGTATGGATGAGCGTGAAAAATGTTTCATTGAATAATATTAAAGACTTGAGCGTTCGGATACCGCTTCATAATTTCGTCTGTGTCACCGGTGTCAGCGGAAGCGGGAAAAGTTCGTTGATCCTTCAGACGCTTCTGCCTGTAACGCGCGAAATCCTTAATCATGCCCGTAAGGTCAACCGTGTCGCGGGAGTTGAAGTAGAGGGATTGGATAAACTCGATAAAGTGATCTATCTCGATCAAAGCCCGATCGGACGAACTCCGAGATCGAATCCGGCGACGTACACGGGCGTCATGGATGAAATCCGTAATCTGTTTACGAAAACCAAAGAAGCGCAGATACGAGGGTATACGGCGTCACGGTTTAGTTTCAACGTCAAAGGGGGGCGGTGTGAAAAATGTCAGGGAGAAGGAGAGATCAAGATCGAGATGCACTTCCTGCCCGACATTATGGTCAAGTGCGATGCGTGTCACGGAAGCCGCTATAACCTTCAGACGCTTCAAGTCGAGTATAAAGGGAAAACGATCTCGGATGTTTTGAACATGTCCGTCGGAGAGGCGCTCGAATTTTTCGCACCGATTCCGAAAATTAAAACAATTCTTCAAACCCTGAGTGATGTCGGGCTCGATTACATCACTCTGGGGCAAAATGCGGTTACCCTCTCGGGAGGAGAGGCACAGCGGATCAAGCTGGCCAAGGAACTGAGCCGAAAAGATACCGGTTCGACACTATATATTTTGGACGAACCGACGACGGGATTGCATTTTGACGACGTGAACCGGCTCACGAAAGTTCTCCATAACTTTGTAGAACTGGGTAATTCCGTACTGGTCATCGAACATAATTTGGACATGATCAAAAACGCCGATTATATCATCGATATGGGTCCTGAAGGAGGCAGTGGCGGCGGATTGCTCGTTGCGGAAGGAAACCCCGAAAAGGTTGCGGCCGAATGGGAAAAGACCGGAAGTTTCACCGGAAAATATTTGGCTCTTGAGTTAAATAGGCTATAATATCTTTAATTGTGTTTGTATGAGGATAGTGAATGAAAAGCTCGATAATCAATAGTATTAAATCTTTGCCGCCGCTCCCGAAAACGGTCATTGACATGCAGCGTGTCTGCAACGATCCGAACTCTTCGATCAATGATCTTGTGAAGACGGTTGAACATGACCCTATGATTGTTGCCAATTTACTCAAAGCCGCTAATTCCCCTTTGTACAGTTTTCGACGGGAGATTAGCAATGTCGCTCAGGCCGTATCGCTCTTTGGAATGAGTATGACCCGTTCAATCGGTTTGGGAAATTCTGTCCGTAAACTGTTAAACGTCGATATGGAGCCTTACGGGATCAGTTCGGACCGTTTTGCGGAGATATCTTCGATTCAGGCGGCATTGATGCATGCATGGTACACGAAGATCGACCGTGCGAAAGCGGATAAACTCTTTTTGGCGGCATTTTTGCAGGAGACGGGTAAAATCATTATCGCAAGCGATGTTATCCAAGAAGATTTGGCGACCAACTTTAAATCGGATATCGAAATCGCCATCGATATTGCGAAAGTTGAGCGCTCGTATGTCGATGAAACGACGGCAACCGTCACCGCTGCCATCTTTACCCACTGGAATTTTGACAGAGAATTTGTCGAAATGATCGAATTTTCCGATATGCCGCAACAAGCTCCTGAAGAGGTCAAAGAGTTCGCTAACGCACTCAATATCATCAAAACCATTGTTCCGATCAACAATCCGTTCGGCGAGCATGGGATCGCTTTCGGACTCAAAAAAGCGGAAGCGGCAGGCTATGACGTTGCTAAACTCCAAGGGGCGATCGATTCGGTTCTTGAAAAAATCCGTGTGAAATAGATTTTTCGATGGCTCAGAAAACCGTCACCGTCATTGATACGTTCGGATTTTTCTTCCGCAGTTTTTATGCTCTACCTCCTCTTAGCAACAAACACGGTTTCCCGACCGGTCTATTGACCGGATTTATCAACTTTATCGCCTCTTTGCATAAAGACCACAGCAGCGACTATCTTATTTTCGCCCTTGATGCCAAAGGGCCGAGTTTCCGTGCCGAAATCGATCCCTTGTACAAAGCCAATCGCTCACCCGCTCCCGAAGAACTGACCAAACAACTCCCCGTCGCGATTGAGTGGATCGATAAAATGGGATATAAATCGCTCTCCCAAAGCGGCTATGAAGCCGACGATATGATCGCTTCGGTTGTCCGTCAGGCGCGTGCATACGGTTATCTCGTCCGTGTCGTTTCGCACGATAAAGATCTCTACCAACTGATCGATGACGACCGTGTCGTATTGGTCGATGCGATCAGCAAAAAAGTGATGAACGAGCGTCATTGCGATGAAAAGTACGGAGTTCATCCGCGACAATTTATCGATTACCAATCGCTGATCGGCGATACGGCCGATAATGTTCCCGGTGTTAAAGGGATCGGCAAAGTCACGGCACAAAAACTCCTCTCGCAGTTCGGAACGCTCGATGCGATGTATGAGCGGCTTGACGAAGTCAATCCGCCCCGAATCCGCGGTTTACTGGAAACGTACCGGGAAGATGCCTTTCGTTCCCGCGAACTGGTACGTCTCAAAGACGACGTATTCGAGACACTCGATTTTGAATCGTTTGCGATGCACTTTGATAATCCGTTTCTCCCGATTTATGACGATCTGGTCCATTATGAGATGAATGCGGTTTTGCGCACGCTGAAGGCAAAAGCTCTGTTTGAGGAGTCGCAGCCGTCGGTTTCGCAAACGTCAGAATCGGCAAAAAATAACGTTATACAGTGTGAAACGACCGAGGGATGCAGTATTCTCATCGATACGGACGAAGCGCTTGAAGCTCTGATCGCTTCGATTCCTCACGACGCAGCGGTTGCATTCGATACCGAAACCACGGGACTGGATGCGGGAATCGATCATTTGGTGGGATTCAGCTTCAGTTTTAACGCTAATGAGGGGTATTACGTACCACTGGCACACAGTTATCTCGGTGTCGGAAATCAAGTCTCAGCCGAAGCGGCAAAAAAAGCGATTACGGCTATTTTCACCCGCCCGGTCATCGGACATAACATCAAGTTCGATCTCCATTTTGTCACACGTTTTTTGGGAGTGGAGAGACTGAATATCCACGCCGATACGATGGTGATGGCATGGCTTACCGACTCAGCCCGTTCGCTTGCGATGGATAATCTCTCCCAGTCGTTGTTACACCATGAAATGATCCATTTTAAAGATACGGTTAAAAAAGGGGAAAGTTTTGCTTCGGTGGCGATTGAAGATGCCTGCAAATATGCCGGAGAAGATGCTTATATTACTTACCGTTTGTATGAAGTACTCCGTGAACAGCTTCTCTTAAAAGGGGGACAGGAAGCGCTCGACGAAGCGTTTGAAGTTGAATTCCCTTTTACCCTGACACTGCTTAGGATGGAGCGTGAAGGGATTGCGGTCGATACGGCGGTATTGGAAGTATTTAAAAAAGAGGTTGCCCACGAAATCGCTTCGTTGAGCGAACAAATCTATACTGCCTGCGGAACGGTGTTTAATCTGAACTCTCCTAAACAGCTCGGTGTGGTTTTATTCGAGACACTGGGGCTTCCTCACGGTAAAAAGACGAAAACCGGCTACAGTACGGACGAACAGGTTCTGGAAGGGTTGAAAAACGAACACCCGATGATTCCGATGCTTTTGCAGTACCGCGAGTATCATAAACTCTATTCGACCTATATCGAACCGTTGATCGCACTGGCTCAAAACGATCCTTCATCGCGCATTTACACGTCATTTGTTCAGACAGGTACGGCGACAGGACGGCTCAGTTCCAAAAATCCGAATCTCCAAAACATTCCGGTAAAAACGGCATTGGGGATGCGGATACGTGAAGCATTTGTCGCTCCAAAAGGTAAAAAACTGATCGGAATCGACTATTCACAGATCGAATTGCGCCTATTGGCCCATTTCAGTAACGATGCCGTACTGGTCAATGCGTTCAACGAAGGGCATGATATCCATATGCAAACGGCAATCGCCCTTTTCGGAGAAGAGGATGCACCGCGCAAGCGTAATATCGCCAAGACGGTCAACTTCGGATTGTTATACGGAATGGGGCAGAAAAAACTCTCCGATACATTGGGGATTACAACGAAAGAAGCCAAAGAGATTATCGAGCGCTATTTCGAAACCTTTCCGAGCGTCAAAGGGTATTTCAGCGGTATCGTCGTTCAAGCCAAAGAGATGGGATACGTGGAGACGCTGCTCCATCGTCGGCGTTATTTCGATTTCGCGAGTGCAACCCCGATGCTCAAAGCGGCATATGAGCGCGAATCGGTCAATACGGTATTTCAGGGGAGCGCATCGGATCTCATCAAGCTTTCGATGAATAAAATCGACGCGATGATCCGTTCCGAAAGTTTGCGCGCGCGTATGCTGCTTCAGATTCACGATGAATTGATCTTCGAGGTCGATGCGGACATGGCCGAAGAGTATGCGGCACGGTTTGTCGACGTGATGGAGTCGATCATGCCACTGCGGATTCCGTTGAAAACTTCAATGCATATCGGGAATCACTGGGGCGAGTTGAAATAATCTTTATTATTTCTGCTTAGGTGGGATTAACGAATCACGAAGAAAAAATATTCAAAAGAATAAAATGAATATAAAAAGCTTCAAAACTTAAAATTGAATATAAAAATATTCAAAAATACTATTTTTTCTTTCTAAATGCTATAATGGTTCATCAATAAGTAGTATTGAGGATCACAAATGCAGTATATATTAATGGGTGACGTGATTAAGAGTCGACAAAAAGACTCTGCACTTCTATGGAATGATCTCAATGAAATTGTTAAAAAAGCAAATGATATATTCGCAACAGATATTTTGTCACCTTTACAGATAAAAATCGGCGATGAATTTCAGGTTGTGATGAAGGATATAGTTTCAACATTACAACTTCTTTATTATCTCAATATTTATTTCACCTATAAAAATATAAAAGTTCGTTTCGCAATAGGATATGGCGATATTGAAACGGTAATAAATAGCTCATCGGCAAATAATATGATGGGTAAAGGGTTGACTGAGACTTACGAAGCATTAAACGACAAAAAAGATCCTAATCGTTATCGTTTTTATATTCAAGAGAATAAAAAAATTGAAATAGCTTTGAATGGTATTGGCTTATTGCTAAGTGAAATTGAAGAGATGAAGGTTTCACTTAAACAATCTGAATATTTATATCGTAAAGTAGTGTTGCATCAGGAAATTGATGAAATTGCAAAGTCGATGCAAGTCTCGGAGAGATCGGTTTATGGGTATGAAGAGAGATCAAAATTCAAATTATTTCAAAAAATATTTGTTTCAATCAAGGATATATTACAATGACCGATCCTGTTTTAAAATATTATGACGAAGTATTATTCATAGTAGTTGTTCTGGGATTTCTGTCGTATATTGGAAATTTTATAGCTAAAAAAATACTGGGAAATCGAGGTAAATTATCCAATCAAAACGATGAAACAGAATCCTTTTTTCAAAACGGGCAATTAATTGGAACATTAGAACGTTTACTTATCTTCATTGCTATTCTTATTCAAGAATGGTCATTAGTTGGGATTGTCGTAGCATTAAAAACTATCGCACGATATAAAGAGTTGGATGATCAAAGTAAAGCAGAATATTTTTTAATCGGTTCTTTGTTTAGTTTGTTATGGGCGGTTAGTATTGGGGTACTGGTATTGTTACTTATCAAAGAAACAGGGTGTTTTGAACAATTAAAATTTTTAGTTGATGATAAAACAATGAATGTAAAAATTCTTTGAATACTAAAAGCTTCAAAAATTAAAATTGAATATAAAAAGTTTCAAAATATAAAAGGTTAAAAATGATCATCTATATCCACGGTTTCGGAAGCCACGGTATGGGAGCCAAAGCGAATATCCTGCGCCGGTATTGCCAAGAACGCGATATCCGCTTTATCGCCCCCTCTCTCTCAACGATCCCTGATTTGGCGATTACGACGCTCGAAGAGCTGATCGAGGCGTTCCGAGCGACTGAAAACGTTTATCTGGTCGGTTCGTCTTTGGGGGGGTATTATGCCCTGTATCTATCCCATAAATATCATATTCCCTGCGTATTGATCAATCCGGCTATTCATCCGTATCGGACACTGGAAAAAGCATTGGAGTACGTTCCGAGTTTTTACGATCAGAGTGTTTATGAATGGAACGGAAGCCATTTGGATATGCTCCGAAAATACGACGTGAATCCTCCGTGTGGGGAAAAAACGCTCTTGTTGGTGCAGACGGGTGACGAGGTGCTCGATTACACCGAAGCGGTTGAAAAACTCTCCGATGGGAAAGTGGTGATCGAAGAGGGCGGCAATCACGGTTTTGAAGGGTTTGAAAACTATTGCGAGAGCATTGTGAAGTTTTTCAGTTCGGAAACTAGCAACGTCGGTATTTAATGACAGGGGAAAAAAAGGATAATATTATGGTCGATAAAATTTTAGCCAATCTTGAAAAGTCAAACTGCGCTATCGATAATACATTTTTGCAGGCGGTGAGCGAGGTATTGCACTCTTTGGAGCCGATAGTCAACGGCGACTCACGCTATGAGACCTATGCTATCTTGGAACGGTTGGTGACGCCTGACCGGATCATCCAGTTTAAAGTCCAATGGGTGGACGATCAAAACCGGGTTCAGATCAACAACGGCTATCGGATTCAATTTAATAACTCCCTCGGCCCTTATAAAGGGGGATTGCGGTTTCATCCGAGCGTATCGATCGGAGTTTTGAAGTTTTTGGCATTTGAACAGATATTTAAAAATTCGTTGACCGGATTGCCTATCGGCGGAGCCAAAGGGGGAAGCGATTTCGATCCGAAAGGGAAAAGCGATTTCGAAATTATGAAATTCTGCCGCGCGTTTATGCGTGAGCTGCACCTTTATATCGGAGCGCGTATCGACGTTCCGGCAGGGGATATCGGAGTCGGAGCACGCGAGATCGGATTTTTGTACGGTGAATACAAACGGATCACCCGCAGTTATGACGGGGTTCTCAGCGGCAAACCCTACGCATTCGGCGGTTCGCTTTTGCGTCCTCAGGCTACGGGATACGGTGTTGTCTATTTTGCAGCGGAGCTGCTGAAAGAGGAGTTGCACGAATCGCTGGAAGGTAAATCATGCGCGGTCAGCGGAGCGGGCAACGTCGCCATCCATACGATCGAAAAACTAGAACATTTCGGTGCAAAAGTAATCACGTGCAGCGATAGCGAAGGGACGATATACGATTCGCGCGGCATCGATCTCAAAATTCTTAAAGAACTTAAAGGGGACGAACGGCATGCCTCTTTGATCCATTATATCGATGCGATTCCCTCTGCCGTTTATATCAAGAAAGAAGATTATCCCCAAGGGGGACATGCGGCTTGGAGTTATCCGTGTTTCGCCGCTTTTCCGTGTGCGACGCAAAACGAACTCAGTCTGATTGACGCCCAGACACTTATCGGCAACGGCGTACGTGCGGTGATCGAAGGGGCGAATATGCCGACGACACCCGAAGCGATCGATCTGTTTCAATCCGAAGGAGTTCTTTTTGCACCCGGCAAAGCGGCTAATGCCGGAGGAGTCGCGGTTAGCGAATTCGAGATGTCTCAAAACGCCTCTATGGAAAAATGGGACTTTAACAAAGTGGATCGAAAACTGAGCGAAATTATGCGTCATATCTA
>NZ_CALDDG010000109.1 GCF_937936435.1 uncultured Sulfuricurvum sp.
TCCGATCTCACACCCCTCGGCCAGGATCATCCCCGATTTCGCCGTGACGTTTTTCCCGATCTGATTATTGTTACAGATAACGCACCCGTCGAGCTTGGCATTTTTACCGATCGTCACGTCGTTCCAGATAACGGTATTACGGATCTTGCTTCCCGCGGCGATCGTGACATTATCACCTATGACGACATTGCTTAGTTTCGATCCCCGTTTTACCGTCACATCTTTGCCGATCACGACGATTCCGACGACATCGACGCTGTCATCCAGCCCGTTGTCCTCTTCGCAAATCAAAACCCCTTCAGGGTATTTCACCGCTTCGCCGCCGAGTTCAAACTTGATTTTTCCGCTGAGGATATCTTCGTATACGTCACGGTAACTCTCGGGGTTGCCGACGTCACGCCAATACCCCTGTGCATAACCCGCGATCAGATCGATCCCCTGGCGCATCAGCAGAGGAAAAAGATCTTTGGCAAAATCGAAATTCTCGTTTTTCGGAATATAATCGAGAATCTCGGGTTCGATGATATAGATACCGGTATTGATCGTATCGCTGAAAACTTCTCCCCAGCTCGGTTTTTCGAGAAACTTCTCGATTTTTCCCTCTTCGTTGGCGATAACGACGCCGAACTCCAACGGATTTTCAACCGACGTAAGAGTTATGGTGAGTTTGGAGTTTTTGGCTGTGTGATAGTCGAAAATCTGCTGGAAATCAAAATCGGTCACCAAATCGCCGCTGATGATGATAAAGTTCTCGTTGCCGATAAACTCCTGCGCTTTTTTGACGGCTCCGGCGGTACCGTAATCATCATCCGGAACGACATAGGTGATATTGATCCCCCATTTGCTTCCGTCTTTGAAATACTCTTTGATCACTTCAGGTTTAAAATATAAAAGGACAATGAATTCTGTAATCCCGAGATTTTTTAAACTCACAATCGTATGTTCCATCATCGGACGGTTCATGATCGGCAGCATCGGTTTGGGGATAGAATTGGTAAGAGGTTGTATTCGCGTTCCGAAACCGCCTGCCATTACTACAGCTTTCATCTAAACTCCTAGTCATAATCTCATGGTTCTACACGCAAATCTTGGTTCAAACATAAGCATACGTTCAATCCACAGTTCGATAGTATAGAATAATCTGAGTAAATTTTGTGCAATATAATGAATTAATCACTATTTTATCTCGATTAAATTACAATTGAGCATCTACACAGAGATGGTTTCAGCCCCTTTTCGTAACCGATACGTAATTTAAAAATACTTATAATGAATGATTGCGTAATATCATTAAACTTCATAAACGACAGGATTACCCTATGCTGGATCAGGCCTTGATGCACTCGGCGCTCGAAGATTTACAGACACTGCGATCCGAACTCCTCGCCGCGCGCGAAAATATGGATCAAAATCACCCGCACTATAAAAGCCTTCTGAATCTAAGACAATATCTTATTTTGCGCAGTCAAGACCTGACCCGGCTTCAAGAAAAACTGTTTATGCTCTCTCTTTCGTCGTTGGGACGCTCCTTTGCTCATGTCGCGGCAAGCATCGACACCCTTTATGATCAGTTGAATACCTCTTTGGGACAAGACGCGATCAGCGAAGAGCTGAGTCGGGAATTCCATCATCTCAGTATTGCCGAGGCGATGGAGATCGCGGCCCGCAATTCCCAAGCCCTCTTCGGTGGAAAATTCAGTACCGATTTGAGCCGCCAAACGACGGCAGTCATGGTAACTCTCCCCTCTCATGCGGCACAAAATGAAGGTGCCTTAATCCGACAGCTGGCACACAGCGGCGTTAATGTTTTCCGGATCAATACCGCCCACGACACCCCGGATGTTTGGCAGGCGATGGCCGATGTCATCGCCCAAATCAATACCGGACGCGAGCCGGAAGAAAAAATTAAAATTTTTGTCGATCTCGCAGGCCCGAAAATCCGTACGGGGGAAGTACGTCAATTACTCACTCCGTTGGCTATCGGAAGCAACAAACGGGAAAAAGAGATCCTCATCCGTCACACAGAAGAGATGACGAAGCCCGAGAGCGTCGATCCGGTATCGCTTAAAAATATTCCGGCACAGATTTCCATCAAAGAGAAACTCTATAACCTCATTACAATGGAATCCATTGTTTTGATCGTTGACGCAAACGGAAAAAATGCGTCTGTCCGAATTACCGAAATTACTCCGACAGGGATCAAAGGTTTTATCAGCCGAAAAGTCTTTATCGATCACACCTCAACGCTCTCCGTCGACGGGAAAAAAAGAAAAATCCGCCATATCGCTCCCCAAACCGATCCGATTCGTCTTTTCACCGGTGATGAGCTGATCATAACCGAGAAAGAAATTTTCGGACGATCCGCATTGCTTGATGAAGCGGGCAACGTCTTGGAACCTGCCGTTATACGGTGCAGTTTCGGGGGGATGCTCTCCGCAATCCAAACCGGAGAAAACATCTTTATTGATGACGGAAAAATCGCTCTCAAGGTTATCTCGAACGATGAAGATTCGGTAAGATGCCGCGTCATCAATGCCAAAAGTAACGGAACGCTTCTCAAAGCGGAGAAAGGGATTAATTTTCCCGATACCTATATCAAAACACCTGCCATCACCGATGCGGATCGCGAAAACGCTCTAAGCGTCCTAGGATTTGCCGACAGTCTCAGCATCTCGTTTTGCCAAAGTGCCGAAGATATCCGATCGATTCAAAAGCTCCTTTTGGAAAATGGACGCAACGACATCGGCATCATTGCCAAAATCGAAACCAAACAAGCCGTATCGGCAATGCCCGAAATTCTTAGTGCCCTTTTAGACTCCGAAAACAGCGGTGTAATGATCGCACGGGGTGATTTGGCGATTGAAGTGGGATTTGAAAATATGGCCTATATCCAAGAAGCCCTTTTGGACATCTGCGATGCCGCCCATCTCCCCGTCATTTGGGCGACACAGGTTTTAGAGAGCAAAATGAAAAGCAACCTCCCCAGCCGGGCGGAAGTAACCGATGCGGCAATGGCGGGACGGGCCGAGTGCGTCATGCTGAACAAAGGGGCCTTTGCCATCGACACTATCGACGTTCTAACCCGTATTTTGGATGATATGCACCGTATTTCAAAGAAAAACAAACAGCTTCTTCAACGCGAAACGTTGTGGAACATCTAAATCGGGACTGACAAACGCTTGGATAAAGGGCGTTATTTTAGTATGATGTAATCACCAAAAGTCGGGAGTATATTTATGGGTATCAAAAATCTCTATATTGCTTCTTTGGAATCCAATGCGGGATCGCTGCTCGTCTCGATGGGAATCATGCAGCTGCTCAAAAGCCGTATCGAAAAACTCGCTTTTTTTCGTCCGATTATCGAAGAGACATCCTCCGTCGATAACGACAGCCATTTTATGATTACCCATTTCCAACTCGATCAAAGAATAGAAGAGAGTTACGGGATGAAACTCTCCGAAGCCGAAACCCTTATCGCGGAGGGCAAAGAAAACGTAATGATCGAAAGATTGATTGCCCGCTACCGACGATTTGCAGATCAATACGATTTTGTTCTGATCGAGGGACTTAACCGTTCCGCATTCGACAAAGCACTCGAGCGCGATCCAAACCTCATCATTGCCAAAAATCTTCAGGCTCCCTTCATCAGCGTCATCAGCGGCAAAGAAAAAAGCTTTGATCAAATTGTGCACGAGATGACTCTTGAAGATACGGCTATTCTCCATGAACATGATGAGCATCTTGCCCTTTTTGTGAATCGTCTCGACGAACAAAATCTGATACGTCTGCGCACAGAGTATTCCCATACGAATCTACCTGCATTTTTTATCCCCGAAATCGACGAACTAAATATGCCTAGCGTCGGAGAAATCCAAGAAGCGCTGCGCTGCGAACACATTTTGGGCTCATCGTCCAGCCTTGAACGGATTGTCCGTCGCCCTAAAATCGCCGCCATGAATGCCGAACATCTCCTCGAACATCTCCAAGAGGGAGATTTCGTAATTGTCCCCGGAGATCGAGCGGATATCATCTTGACGGTTCTCGGCGCCAACTATGCGAAAAACTTCCCCTCGATTGCGGGGGTGCTGCTATGCGGAGGGCTCATCCCATCCCAGCCGTTTCTGGAACTGCTGCATGGGCTTGATTTTGACACGATCCCTGTTTTGAGCATCGAAACGGACACCTACGACACCATTGTACATATTGAGCAAGTCACCTCGACCATCCGTCCGCAATATCACCGCAAAATCGCTCTTGCGATGAGGGGATTTACGGATGCCGTCGACGAAACGGTACTTCTGGGACGCTTGAAAGCGCCTCAAAGTCCGGTGATGACACCTCAGATGTTTGAATACACTCTCTTCGAACGAGCACGAAAACGGCGACAGAGGATCGTTCTGCCCGAAAGCGGCGACGAGCGGATTTTACATGCCGCCGAAATCTTGTTACAGCGCAATGCCGTTGATCTGATCTTGCTCGGAGAGCGTGAAACGGTTCTTCACCATGCAATGAAACTCGGACTTGATCTTTCTAAAGCAACGATAATCAATCCTGCAGAATCGGAGTTGAACGAACGTTATATTACCGATGTGTATGCGATGCGTCGTCACAAAGGGATGACGATCAATGCGGCCAAAGACGCTCTCGCCCATCCTACCTACTTTGCGACGATGATGGTTCAGAGCGGCGATGCCGACGGTATGGTTTCAGGAGCGATCCATACGACGCAGGATACGATCCGCCCCGCCTTGCAGATTATCAAAACGACACCCGATATTTCTCTCGTATCGAGCCTCTTTTTCATGTGTCTGGACGCCAGAGTTCTGGTCTATGCCGATTGTGCCGTCAATCTGAATCCGAGCGCCGCAGAGCTTGCCGAGATCGCCATCGCATCGGCCAAAAGCGCATCGATGTTCGGAATCGAACCGCGCATCGCAATGCTCTCGTATTCGACCGGAAACTCAGGGCACGGCGACGACGTCGAAAAAGTCCGGCAGGCGACCCAAATCGTCAAACAACGCCGCCCAGACCTGATGATCGAGGGACCGATCCAGTATGACGCCGCCATAGACCCCGATGTCGCCCGTATCAAACTCCCAGACAGCCCTGTCGCCGGAAGAGCGACCGTCTTTATTTTTCCCGATCTCAATACCGGAAACAATACCTACAAGGCGGTACAGCGTTCTGCCGGAGCGATCGCTATCGGTCCGGTATTACAAGGGTTGAATAAACCGGTAAACGACCTCAGCCGCGGGTGTGAAATCCCCGATATCGTCAATACGGTATTGATCACGGCAATTCAGGCACAAGAGGAGAGTGTATGAGTATTTTGGTTATTAATGCAGGCAGTTCATCCATCAAATATACCCTATACAAAGCAATAACACTGACACCGATCACCCACGGGCTAATCGAAGAGATTACCGACCACCACGCCGGATTTCTCCTGCTCGAAGAGCAGCTTCGTCTTCACGGATACGATTTCAGTTCCATCGAAGCGATCGGTCACCGTGTCGTACACGGCGGGGAACATTTTAATGCTCCGGCGTTGATCGACGACGACGTCTTGTATGAGATCGTCTCATTTTCCGTTTTGGCTCCTTTGCACAATCCCGCTAATCTCGACGGTATCTATGCCGCACGTCAAATCGCGCCGCATGTGCCGCATATCGCCGTTTTTGACACCGCGTTTCACCAAAGCATGCCCCCTTATGCCTACCGCTATCCTCTGCCGAATAAACTCTATACCGACGACAAGGTACGCCGTTACGGCTTCCACGGAACCTCCTACCGCTACGTTTCCGCACAAGCGGCATTGCTCCTTGATCGTCCCCTTCAGACACTGAACCTGATAGCCTTTCATATCGGAAACGGGGTAAGTGCCTGTGC
>NZ_CALDDG010000110.1 GCF_937936435.1 uncultured Sulfuricurvum sp.
CACTTCGAGGTATTCAAGTTCGTTTTGCGAATCGGCGACAACGCCGGCCCCCGCTTGTAAAATAACCTGATCGGCTTTGACCAAAGCGGTACGGATGGTAATGGCGCTGTCCATGTTTCCGTCAAATCCGAAATAACCGATAGTTCCGCTGTAGAACCCTCGTTTGACCCCTTCATACTCCGCGATCAGTTCCATCGCGCGGATTTTAGGGGCACCGGTCATCGTTCCGGCGGTGAAGGTTGCCGCGAGGAGATCGAACATATCCTTCTCCTCCGCAATTTGCGCATGTACGTCTGAGACGATATGCATGACGTGCGAATAGCGCTCGACATGCATCATCTCTTCGACTTTGACCGTACCGGTTTTGGCGACGCGGCCGACATCGTTGCGTCCCAAATCGATGAGCATCAGATGTTCAGAAAGTTCTTTCGGATCAGAGAGAAGCTCTTCTTCGAGCTCCAAATCGCGCTGTTTCGTGCCGCCGCGTTTACGAGTCCCTGCGATAGGGCGCAGAAGAATATCGCCGTCGGTGAGGCGAACCATCACTTCGGGAGAACTTCCGACAATGCTGAAATCTTCATATTCCATCAACTACATATAAGGGGAGGGATTTTTCAGCCGAAGGATGCGATAGAAACTAAACGGATCGACTTTGGCATTGCGGATATAGCGATTCGTCATCAAAATCTGAAAGACATCGCCGCTGCGGATCATCTTTTTAGACTCTTCCACCATCGAAAAGAATTTCTCTTTAGTAAAGATGAATTCGCCCCCTTTGTCCTCTTGAATCGGAATCAGCGGCGTGTAGCTATAGGGAGCTTTCAGCGTTGATTCGATTTCGTCAAAACGGTTTTTCATCGATTCGATGCAGCTAAGCAGAGTAATCGTTGCGTTTTTATGCGAAACGACCAGTGTCAGCTTCGGTAGGATAAGATCCATATCAGGAGTGTGCGACTGGTCGATCAGATCGGACATATACTCTTTCAAAACCGGCTCGAATACTTGAACCATATCATATCCGATATAGCCGATAAATCCGTCAATGTATCCGACTCCAAGTTCTTTTGCACGTTCCCGATAGGCTTTTTGATCGAGTTTGCGATAGTACTCTTTAAGAAACTCAAAAGGAGAACTCTCAAAAGTTCGGCTTTGTCCAGAAAGATCGGTATAGGTTGTTTGAGCATTGCTGTAGCTGAGACGTTCACGTGCACCGACGACGATTATCGTATAGTTGCCGTCGCTGTTTCCGGCACTTTCAAATAAGAAACTGACTTCGCCTTTGAAAAGATTTTTCATCTTTTCATACACGGCTATCGGGGCAAATTGATCTAGAGAAAAATGGCGCGATGTTATCACGTTACCCCTTTGTGATGTAAGCGCCGGATTCGATATTTTTACGTACCGTACCTAGAACGTCGCGTGCCGCTTTCTCTCCTTGGAACGGCCCGATAATTACTTTGGTCGCCGCACCGTTCGGAACGGTTGTATATTTCAACCCGCTTGCATTAATATGGTCAAAGAGAGCTTGATTCGGTTGTTTGGCAAAAGAACCGACTTGAATATAATAGATTCCGCTTTTATCTTCCGCTTTTTCTGCTGTTTTAGCAGGTGCATCCGCCGCTTTTTCAGTAGGTTTTGCCTCGGTAGAGACTACTGCGGCCTTAGGTGTGCTTGTCGTTGTTTTTTTAGGTTCGACAGCGGTTTTGGTTTCTGCCGGTTTAGAAGTTTTGATCGTCGGTGTATTGATTACGGGTTGCGCAGTTTTAGTTGCGGGCTGAGACTTCGGTGTTTCGACAGGCTTGGCAAACGATTTTGATTCGACTTTCGGAATGACGACAGTAGTCTGTACCGGTTTGGATGCCGCCGGAGCCGAGGTGTGCTCGATTGGAGCTGAAGCCGCAGGCTGAACAACGGTTTCTTGAACCGGAGAATCTTGGAAAGATTCCTGTTTGATTTTTTGGGCAATTTGTCCCAAATCTTGAGCCGAGGTCGTATTACCGCCTTCTTGGATCACTTCTACCGGTTCAAATAAAGGATCGTCAATGATCTCGGAAGGTGCCGAAGGTTCAGGCGGCACGGCTGCATGCGGTGCTTGTTCATTACTCTCGCTTTTGAGCGAATTCATGATGACGAGGACAATGATTAAGATCAGCGTCAGTGCCGCAATCGCCAGTAAAAGCTTTTTGCTGTTAGAGCCTGATCCCCCTTTATTGAGGATAATGTCGTTAAGTTCGTTTTTTTCTTCCATTATTAAATCCCGTTCCTTCTGTATTGGTACAAATGCGCGTTACATATGTTTCGACCATGAAGCTCCGCGCTCTTTAGCGTAGACTTCATACGGCAGGTTGAGAATGTTGTATTCTGCCGGCAGATCGAGAGTAGGGAACATGCGCCACTGTTTTGGTTGTTTTGCGGCTAATTTCATGGAGATCATTTTACCCAGTTGATTAGCCTCTTGTAAAGTAGTATGACCTTTATGAATGTAAACGTGAAGGTGTCCCGGTGTTTTGGTTTCAAACGCGGTAAAATTGATGAAGCCCTCTTCACGGAGTAAAAGCTGTGCTTTGTGATAAAAGCGCTGAGGATCGGTTCCGTTGTAGTCAATAACGATGTTTTCTACTTTTTCAAACTTGTTTATCAACGAATGGGCAACGGTAATTTGCCCTTTGAGGTGCTGATCGATAATCGCTTGTGTGAGGGTTTTGTCAATTCTCTCGTATTTGTTGAAAAAAGTACGCCCTTTGAAATCAATTTTATTGACGATGTTGTCATGTTTCAGCCAGTAATGGTCTGAAATCATTTTGATCAGTTTCATATCCATCGATGTCATGGGCGGTACCTTTTACTTAATATGTCGGTTGGTTATAAATAACAAAATTTTTGGCGAGTGCTTTGAGCTCTTCTTTGATTGCAGCCTGCTTTTCAACGTTTTCAATATCGTCCAATACGTCGGCAATACGGTTTGCGATAAGCTCGAACTCTTTTTCTTTCATCCCGCGTGATGTCAACGCCGGGCTTCCGATACGAACACCCGAGGTAACGAACGGCGAGCGAGTTTCTCCCGGTACGGTATTTTTATTAACCGTGATTCCGGCACGTCCGAGCGCCGCATCGGCATCTTTACCGCTGAAGTCTTTATTTAGGAAAGAGACAAGGATTAGATGGTTGTCGGTTCCGCCGCTGACGATGTCGTAACCCCGTTTCATCAAAACGTCTGCAAGAACTTTTGCGTTGGCTTTCACTTGTTTCGCATAGACTTTCCACGCATCGGAAAGATTGTATTTGAAGCCGACCGCTTTTGCCGCAATGACATGAACCAACGGTCCGCCCTGAAGTGCTGGGAAGATTGCCGAGTTGATTTTTTTAGCGATCTCTTCGTCATTGGTCATGATCATACCGCCGCGAGGACCCGCAAGTGTTTTGTGGGTAGTTGTCGTAACAACATCCGCATACGGGAATGGGCTCGGGTGTTCGCCCGCACAGACTAGGCCGGCGATATGGGCGATATCGGCGAACAAAATCGCTCCGACGGCATCGGCGATTTCACGGAATTTTTTGAAATCGATTTCGCGTGCATACGCTGAAGCACCGCACACGATAATTTTCGGTTGGACGATTTTTGCGATGTCCATGACACGCTCATAGTTGATGCGGCCGTCAAGTTCGACACCATATGAAAAACTGTGGTAGTTTTTACCTGAAAAACTGACTTTTGAACCGTGTGTCAAGTGTCCGCCGTGGCTGAGATCCATACCGAGAAGTTTATCGCCGGCTTGAAGCAACGCAGCATAAACGGCGCCGTTTGCCGAGGAACCCGAGTGGGGCTGCACGTTTGCAAATTTACAACCGAACAATTCGCAGGCACGGTCGATTGCGAGCTGTTCTACACCGTCGGCAAATTCACATCCGCCGTAGTAGCGTTTTGCCGGATACCCTTCTGCATATTTGTTGGTGAATACCGAACCCATCGCTTCCATAACGGCCGGAAGGGTAAAGTTTTCTGATGCGATCATTTCCAAATGATCGGTTTGACGTTCGAGCTCTTGCTCGCACAATGCATAAATTTCGTTATCGTATTCTTTGAGGAAACTCATTCTTCTTCTCCGTTGTTGGTTTGGGTGTTTTGTAGAGGTTTCATTGCCGGGAAAAGCAATACATCCCGGATTGAGTGTTGATTGGTCAGCATCATGACGAGACGGTCGATACCGATCCCCTGACCCGCGGTCGGTGCCATTCCGTAAGAGAGGGCAGTGACAAAATCTTCGTCCATCTCGTGGGCTTCGTCATCGCCTGAATCTTTGGCCGCCATTTGCCCTTCAAAACGTTGCAGCTGATCGACCGGGTCGTTAAGTTCACTGAACGCGTTGGCGATCTCGCGTCCCGCAATGAAAAGCTCAAAGCGATCTGTCAGCTCAGGACGCTCGTCATTACGACGTGCAAGAGGGGAGATTTCGACCGGATAGTGGGTAATGAAAGTCGGGTTAATCAGCTTGGCTTCGACAAATTCGTCAAAGAGTTCGCCTTGAAGCTGTCCGAGATTCATCGCCGCATTGGCTTCAAGATTTTTCGATTTTAAAAATGCCAAAATGGACTCTTTATCATTGACGATCTCTTCCGGAACACCGCCGATGACGCTGAGACTTTTAACCAGTTCGATTTCGCTAAACTGATCGAAATCGACTTCCAACTCACCGTACGGGAGACGTTTGGGGAGGTCGAGATGATCGAAGAGATATTCGAAATACTCTTTGGTAATAATGATCAAATCTTTATAGGTTTTGAACGCCCAGTAAAATTCGATGGAGGTGAACTCAGGGTTATGGGTTGCATCCATCCCTTCATTGCGGAAGTTACGGTTGATTTCAAATACCGCTTCAAATCCGCCGACGATGAGACGTTTGAGATACAGCTCAGGTGCAATACGCAAGTATCGGTCGATTCCGAGGGCATTATGATGAGTAACGAACGGTTTCGCATTGGCTCCCCCCGCGATCGGGTGCATCATCGGCGTTTCGACTTCTAAAAAGCCTTTGTCCTCGAAAAAGCGGCGGGTAAGGCTGATGACTTTCGAGCGGATATGAAACGTTTTACGAACTTCGGAATTCATAATCAGATCGAGGTAGCGTTGACGGTAGCGCATCTCTTTGTCTTGAATACCATGAAACTTCTCCGGTAACGGCGAAATCGCTTTGGTTAAGATTTTAAGGCTGTCGGCATGAAGTGAGAGCTCACCGTGTTGTGTTACGAACGGATAGCCGCTCACTTCGACGATATCGCCGACTTCAACGAGTTTCTTGAAAATATCGTTGTAAAAATTTTCCGGGAGATTGTCACGGGCGACGTAAATTTGGAGCATGCCGCTTTCGTCTTCGATTTTAATAAAACTTGCTTTACCCATCAAACGGTAAAGTTTAATCCGTCCTGCAACAATGTAGTGGCGATTTTCGTTACGTTTTTCTTCGGTCTGAAACAGATCGGAGTTGACGTTGTGAAATTTTTCGATAGTTGTGTTGCGTGCCGAATTGTTTGCATACGGATCGATTCCGAGAGCTCTAAGCGCTTCGGCTTTTTCTATCCGTTGCTGTACGTATTGGTTTTCAAATGCCAATGGGATTCCTTTCAAAAATGGTTAGCTTTTAGGCTTTGTTTGGCAGTTTTTACAAATGCCGTAAATCTGCATCGAGTGTTCTTGCATGACAAAACCAAGCTCTTGGGTAATTTTTTTCTGACGTTGCTCGATCTCTTCGTCGACGAATTCGGTGATACTTCCGCACGAGGTACAGATGATATGGTCGTGATGATCTTTGGCACCAAGCTCGTATTTTTTACCCTGAGCGCCGAAAGAGAGAGATGTGACCATATCTGAACCTTCCAACAAAGAAAGGGTTCGATACACCGTTGCTATGCCGGTATTGAGTTCAGGATGTTTCTCCTGGATCAAATGGTGGAGCGCTTCGGGAGTTAGATGTTCATCGGAATTATAGAGCATTTCCAAAATCACTTCGCGCTGGATGGTGAATTTAAGACCGTTAGCTTTTAGAAGTTGTTTAAAATCGCTTAAGAGCTTGTTATACTCAACGGTTCTTTCGGTAAAATCGGTGTATGCACCCATAGATTATTTCTCCTTTTCGGTGTCGGAAGGTGATTCGGTTTTATTGGTATCGCTTAGCATGGAAGTCACGTCATCGGTTTCGATATGTAGAATAAAGTCTCCCGTTGCGAACATCGGTTTGTAAAAAATGCTGTTCGCCATTTTCGGCTCCAAGTTTTCACGAATGGCGGTAACGCTGAATAGGGCATAAACGATAATCGAAAGGATAAAGAAAAACTTGCTGCTGCCGACGATAAAACCTAAAATACGGTCAAGCGGTCCTAAACCGCTGAGAGAACTTAATTTTTTAAATCCGGCGCCCAGTGCAACCATTAAAAGCCAAAAAATTCCCAGAGCGAAGATAAAACCGATCAAATTGATGGCCGTCGGTGTTTCAAAATGAAAGAGTGTATCGCTGAGAAATTTTCCCATATACCCGCCCAGATGGGAGGCGACAAAGACTCCCCCTACGATACCGATCATACCGAATACTTCTTTTGAAAAACCGTTCAGAAGCCCTTTCAATCCTAGTAACAGGACGATTGATCCGACGGCGACGTCAAAATAATTCAAATCCATTAAAACTCCATTTCAAAACGGTCTTTGCCGTTGTTTTTGGCACGGTATAAAGCGGTATCGGAACGTTCGATAATCGAATCGATCGAATCGCCTTTGATGATTTTGGTGAGGCCGATACTCAACGTCACCGGGATCTGTTGATTTTGGAAGAGGGGTTTGTTGTTACGGCACAGGGTTAATAGACGTTCCGCTACCAATTGCGCCCCCTCGGTATCGGTACGGTTGAGAAGAATAATAAACTCTTCACCTCCGAAACGGTAGACGCGATCGCCGTCTCTGAGCGCTTTTTTCAAAAGTTTTGAGATAAAAATCAGTACTTTGTCTCCGGCAATATGCCCGAAACGGTCGTTGATGTTTTTGAAATCGTCAACATCGATCATAAAAGCGAACATTTCGAAATCCATGGACTCTTTTTCCAGAACGGTTTTGAGATGTTCTTGGAGCGCGTAGCGGTTGAAAACTTTAGTCAACGGGTCAAGCGATGTTTTAGTTTCGAGTGTTTTGACCTGTTCAAGGAGGGTATGTATGACTTCGTTGGCACGTGAGACCTCGTCACTGAGATGTGTTTGAATATCGCTGAACTTCTCTGTGATTTTGCCGAAATCAATTAAGCCCGATGTCGTGCTTTCTTCGAGTAATTCGGCATGTTTTTCGGCTATCTCACCGATCGTATCGTTTGTTAACGAATAAGAATCGATGCTTTGGCGTGCAAGTTCTTTGTACTCTTCTGCAGTGCTTTGGCGATAGGTGTTCAAATCAAACTCACCTGAGGAATACAACTCCAGCACTTCGTTCGTTGCAGCGGCAACCAACTCGGCAAACTCGCTCGGATCGATTGTCGTTTGGTGTTTGCTGAGCGATTCCAGATGTACAGAGAGTTCTTTGCAAAAATGATTGAGCAAAGGATGAATTTGGTTAGCTTGCACCATCGGACCTTACGTGTGTGTTTCGGATGTTCAAAAAAGCCTTCCGTTTTGTCCAAAAAAGGCTAAATCAAACTCTCTAAAAGTAATGCCATTATACTTTTTCAAACATAAAGATAACTTTTGATACCTTTAATCAGTCCTCTTTTAGGATAAAACGCTAAAATTCGGATACTAATTAACGGTGCGTGAGCACGCAGGAGATAATTTATGAAAACGTGGAATCGATCCAGCTGGAGAGAAAAACCGATTAAACAACAACCGACATATCCGGATCAAGCGGTTTTGGAACAAATCGAATCACAGCTTCGTAATTATCCTCCGCTCGTTTTTGCCGGCGAAGCCAGAACATTGAAAAAAAATTTGGCTGACGTATGTGAAGGAAAAGCCTTTTTGCTTCAAGGAGGCGATTGTGCGGAGAGCTTTTCAGAATTTCATGCACACAACATTCGCGATACTTTCAAAGTAATGATGCAGATGGCTGTCGTCATGACGTTTGCCGGCGGTGTTCCCGTCGTCAAAGTGGGACGACTCGGGGGACAATTCGCGAAACCGCGTTCATCCGATACCGAAACGGTTGACGGAGTTACACTGCCGAGTTATCGCGGCGATATTATCAACGGCGTCGATTTCAGTGCCGAAGCACGCGTACCCGATCCGCATCGTATGGTTCAGGCCTATAACCAATCCGCAGCGACGTTAAACCTTTTACGGGCGTTTGCTTCTGGAGGGCTTGCCGATTTGCATCAGGTTCATGCCTGGAACCTCGGATTCGTCGGACAAAATGAAATGACGAAAAAATACGACGATCTTTCTCGTCAAATCGATGATTCGCTTCGGTTTATGGCGGCGTGCGGAATTACGTCGGATACGTACCGAACTCTGCGCGAAACCGATTTCTTCACGTCTCATGAAGCATTGTTGCTCAATTACGAGGAAGCGTTTACCCGTCAGGACTCATTGACGGGAGATTGGTATGACGTATCGTCGCATATGTTGTGGATCGGTGACCGTACCCGCCAGCTTGACGGTGCGCACGTCGAGTTCATGCGCGGTATCAAAAACCCGATCGGTGTGAAAGCGGGACCGTCGATGGATCCGGAAGATCTGATCCGATTGTGCGATATTCTCAACCCGGAGAACGAAGCGGGACGGTTAAACGTAATCGTTCGCATGGGAGCCGATAAAGTTGCCGACGGTATGCCTGCCTTGATCCGTGCGATCGAACGTGAAGGGAAAAAAGTGCTTTGGAGCTGTGATCCTATGCACGGAAACACCATCACGAGCAACGGGTATAAAACCCGTCCGGTCGATGCGGTTCTTAAAGAGATGAAGCAATTCTTCCAAGTCCATAAATCGGAAGGAACCTATGCCGGAGGGGTGCATCTGGAGATGACGGGTAAAAATGTCACTGAATGTCTGGGTGGATCGTTCGAGATTACATCCGAAAATTTGAAAAGCCGCTACCATACCCATTGTGACCCGCGTTTGAATGCGGATCAATCGTTGGAATTGGCATTTTTGATTGCCGATACGCTAAAAGAAGCCCATCGCTAAGCCGATACGAAGTTTGTTCCGTATTTCTTTTCTCCCGACTCTTTCAGAGACTCTTTTTCTGACACTCGGGGCAAATACCCGAAATGACCACAGAAATCTCTTCTGTACGGTATTGTGACAATTTAACGGCATTTTCAAGTATTTCCGCCGGGTTGAGCGGAATATCTTCAAGATCGCCGCATACATTGCACAGTACATGGATATGCGATTCTTTTTCGATTTCGTATTTGGATTTATGCCCCGGAACTTTAACTTCGCGAATCAGGCTCACCTCCATCATCGTATGAATATTTTTGTATAAAGTCGCCAACGAGATTGAGGTAAATTTTTTACGAATTGCCGAATAAAGTTCATCGATATTTATGTGCCCTTTTTGGTACATAAGCTCGATAATCGCGATTCGCTGCGGTGTTATTTTAAGGCGGTGACCTTTGAGTAAGTGTTCATATTTCATAATAAAGAATTATAAGCTATTTTGAGAACGGTATTCCATAAAGCGGCTGAAGAGCGGAGATTTTTGAAATAAACTTTAAGTTAGCTTCTCCCCGCGGGGAGAAATTACATGGAACTGATGACTCGTAGAAGTTCGTCAGGTTTATTGGAATATTGCAGTGCCGTCTCTTTGCTAACCAGTTTTTTACGTAAAAACTCGACGATTTCCTGTGTTTGCGTCGTCATACTGGTCCCTTGCTGATTCAACTGCATTTGGGAATAAAGCTGATGCACTTTGTCTTCGCGGATCAGATTGGCGATAGCGGGATTGGTGATCATAATCTCTTGGGCAGCGATACGTCCTCCTCCGATTTTCGGCAATAAAGCTTGGGAGATAACGGCGATCAGGGAGGTAGAGAGCTGTGCTCGTACCTGCGGCTGCTCGTCGCCTGAGAAAACGTCGATGATACGGTTGATCGTTTGCGGAGCGGAGTTGGTATGCAACGTTCCGAAAACCAAGTGCCCCGTTTCTGCCGCTGTCAATGCCGCCGAAATCGTTTCTCGGTCCCGCATCTCCCCGATTAGAATGACGTCAGGGTCTTCACGCAACGCATATTTGAGCGCAGCCGAGAAACTTTTGGTGTCAGTCCCGATATTACGGTGTGAGAAAAGCGATTTTTTATTGCTGTGCACAAACTCGACCGGATCTTCGACAGTGATGATATGGCGAGCTTCGTTCATATTGATTTCATTGAGCATTGCCGCTAAGGTAGTCGATTTACCGCTTCCGGTAGGGCCGGTTACGAGGATAAGCCCTTTTTCGCGTTTAATAATCTCTTTAAAGATTTTTTTGGCATTCAGATCATCCAGCGAAGGAATCGTTACCGGAATGATACGAAATGCACACGCGACGTCATCCATCGTTTTGTAGTAGTTGGCACGAAATCTGCCGACGTCTGGAATGACGATTGAAAAGTCGAGTTCATTGTTTTCTTCAAAGGTTTTCTTCTGTTTCTCAGTGAGAAGCGAATATCCCATCTCTTCGATGTCTTTACCGTCAAGTATCGGAAGATTAAGGGCGACAAGACGACCGTCGATACGGATTTGCGGCTCGGAACGACTGACGAGGTGGAGATCGGAAGCTTTATAGGCAACAACGCTTTTGAGAAGTTTATGGATATCCAGTGCTGCATTCATGAGAGAAATATTCCTTCGTAGTGAGATTGCTCATATCCGACGATCACTTGGTCGCCATATTCGATTACAGGACGCTTGATGAGAAGATTGTGTTCTCCCATCCATCTGATTTTTTCATTATCGTTCAGCGCAAGGGCTTTGAGATTCAAGGTCCGGTATGTGGTTCCTTTGGTATTCAAAAGAACGGAAAGGTTGCTTTTTGAGAGCCATGATAGAATTTTTTCTTCATTGACGGGAGCAGTTTTAAAGTCATGAAAAACATAGGGGATATTGTGTGTATCGAAAAATTGAAGCGCTTTCTTCACACTTCCGCAGTTTTTAATCCCGTATATCTGCAGCATGATTACTCGATGATTTTAGGAACGATAAAAAAGTGTTCTTGAGAATGGGGCGCATGGGCTAAAATATCGTCATTGATTGAACGTTCGACGATTCCCACGTCATCGCGAAGACGGGTTGAAACATCGGACATCGCAAATGTCGCTTCTACACCGTCGGTATCGAGTTCAGTGAGATTGTCGACAAATGAGACGATTTCGCTGAGTTGCACAATCATCTCTTTTCTGTGTTCCTGCGGAATTTCGAGATAAGAGAGCTTTTCGAGTCGTTGTAAAAGTGTTTCGTCGATTTGCATGGTTAACCTAAGTCGTGATAAATTTATGGAAATAATTGTACCCTAATTTTAGGTTTACAAAACTTTAACGTAGGGTGAGATATTATTGCTCGATTAATGATTGTAAAAGACAGGAGACGTTTTGAGTCTAAAAGAGAATATGGATGCCCTTAAAGAGGAGCTGAATTCAGAAGAGAAGTTTTTTGAAAGCGCTATCCGCACGGAACGGTTCATTAAGCGGTATCAGAAACCTTTGATCGCCGTGGTAGCCGCTTCGTTGTTGGCTGTAGGAGGGGCAATAGCCTATCAAGCGTACAAAAACGGGAAGATCGAGAGCTCCAATGCCGCTTTTAACGTTTTATTGACAAATCCTTCCGATACCAAAGCGGAACAAACTCTTAAAAACGATAATCCTGAATTGTATGACCTATGGAGACTTTCCCGCGGGATTGCCCAAAATGATGTTACGATACTCGATTCATTAAAAAATTCAGAGGCTTTCGGCGTTGCCGACATCGCAGGATATGAGACCGCAGCGATCAAAGGCGATGCTAAAATGCTTGAAGAATATACAAAAAAACAAGGTGCTTTGTATAAAGACATCGCTTTACTGGAATTGGCCGTAAAAGCGATCGAAGAGGGAAATGTTGCAACCGCACGTCAAAAAATCGCCTTAATCCCTGAAGATTCCCCAATTTTTCAAGCGGGACAAGCATTGTCCCATTACGGAGTAAAATAATGAAAATCGCCCTAATCGCCCTTTCGGCCTCAATGGTTCTGCTATTTAGCGGATGTTCGCACAAAGAGGTCTTTAAACCCGAGAATGTTAAAGGCGAATGGCGCAACGCCGGGCATTTAAGTTCTTCCATCGCGCAGGTTTCCCAATCTGCCGCCGTTTTGGATAACGGACATCTCCTGACAAAAGCGGGAGAAAAAGCATTTAAAATTCCTGAAGATTATCGTTTGATCAACGTGAGCGATTCTTGGGTTATTACCGAAAGCCCTGAGGGGAACCTCGTTCTTATGCCTGAAGACGGTACCGACACACGCGTAACGTTTGAACTCAAACGGAGCGTTGCCGCCGTCAGTATCCAAAACGATACGATGGCGGTTCTGTTCGCGAATAACGAGATGGCTTTATATTCGATCGAGTCTAAAAAGCTCCTTTTTAAAGAGCCTTCGAATGCACCTGTAGCTGTCGATGCCCGTATTGCCAACCCATATTTTCTGAAGGAATTGGTTATCTTTTTGACATTGGACGGGAAACTGGTTATCGTTAACTCCGAGACGAAACAGGTGCTTCGTTCGGTTGTCGTAAGCTCCGAAGAGTATTTCAACAACATTACGTATCTCAACGTGATCGATAACAACCTTGTCGCATCGACGGGATACGGGCTATTGGCACTAGCGCAAAAAGAGTCACGTGAAAAATATGAAATTCGCAACATTGCCTATACGACGGACGGCATTTGGATCACGACCAAGCAAGGGGAAGTTATCGCACTGAGCCCGACACTGCAGTTCAAAGCGAAAAAGAAATTCCCGTTTGCCCATTTTGTCGCTATCAGCGTTCAAAACGACCGAGTTTACGTATTGGAGCAAGAGGGATATATGATCGCATTGACGAAAAACCTCTTAGCTTACGATATCTATGATGTCGATTTGGATGTTGAGAACAAAATTTTTGTCGGTGACGGCAGTTTTTATTTCGACGACCGTTACATCAACATTCAATAATGTCCGGAGAGCTTGACGCTTTTATCGAATACATTAGTGTCATTAAGCGATTAAGCCCCCGTACGATTGAGGCATATACCCGTGATCTTGTCGAAATAGAAGAGAAGATCGGAAAAAATCTGGTGTCGATGGAGTCGCACGAGATTTTCCGCTTATTGGGTCAAATCGCGAATAAGCGGACGCTTAACCGGAAGCTTTCGGCTTTCAACTCTTTTTTGGATTTCTGCCACCGCCATCACTACGATTCGGTTTCCTCCAAATTCTCATTATCGAAAATTCCTAAAAACCTTCCCAAATATTTGCCTTATGAAACGATTGAAGCCGGGCTTCGACGTATCGATCGAAGCGAGTGGATCGGATTGCGCGATTATGCGCTTATTTTGTTCTTGTACGCAACCGGCATGCGTATCGGAGAGTCTCTTGCCGCGGAAGAGAGGGATATCGAGGGTGAATGGATCCGCATTCGTCACGGTAAAGGGGAAAAAGAGCGTTATGTTCCGATTGCTCCCGATGCCCTTAAAGCCCTTCGAATATATCAGGATGCCTGTCCGTTTGCCAAACGGACTTTGTGGCTGAACTATCGTGGTGAACCGCTGAGTCGTGTCTCCGCATTTAAAATTACCCAAAAGTATCTTGGGGTTTCTCCTCACTCTCTACGCCACTCGTATGCGACGGCACTGATTCTCGGCGGGGCCGATCTGCGCGTCGTGCAGGAACTGCTCGGGCATGCGTCGCTGCTTACCACGCAGATATATACCCATGTTCAAAAGCAAAATCTTCAGCAGACGGTAATTAAACACCATCCGATGGCGCTATCTTGATTTTCATCAAGAGATAAGATTACGTATTTGGCTATCATCCTAAACAAAAAAGGACGATAATGCAATATTGCTCATTTCTGGCCGACATCGTTTACGGTGAAACACAGCCTGTGATCACCCCCATACTCGTTAATGACTTTACGAAAGAGATTCGAATCGTTTTCCGTGAAGGACAGGCGATGAAGGCCCATAAAACGACGTTTCCGATTACCGTGATGATCGTTTCGGGTGAGATTGATTTCGGGATAGGAGAGGAACGGATGATCTTCGGATCGGGGGATGTCGTGGCATTGGAACCAAATGTTATCCACGATTTAGTGGCTCTGGAAGATTCGATTGTCCGTTTGAGTCTCCATAAAAGTGACAGTGTCACACGGGTTAACGGAGTTCTTAAGCTATAATATCCGCATGATATTATGCGACGTCGGAAATACATCGGTTGATCTGTTAGAACAGGGTAAACGTACCAAAATAAAGGTGGAAGAGTTTGATCCTTTCATCCTTTTGAATGATGTTTACTATATTAGCGTCAATGCGGCTTTTGACGAACACATTTCGGAATATCCGAATTGGCATAATCTTCGTGATCGTATTGCATGGGAAAAGTACTATACCACGATGGGAATTGACCGTATTATGGCGTGCGAAGCGATAGAAGAGGGCGTTGTCGTCGATGCCGGAAGTGCCATTACCGTTGATGTGATGAGCGGCGGTGCGTATCAGGGGGGATTTATCTCGCTCGGGCTTCGCACGGCACAAGAGGCATACGGTAGACTTTCTCCTGCACTGAACGTGTCATTTAACTTTGAGGTTGATTTGGCTAAAATGGCGAAAAATACTCCCGATGCCCTTACGGTCGGTTTTTTGGCGCCTTTGATTGAAAAGATCGAGCGTCTCGGAAAACCTTTGTACCTCACAGGTGGCGATGCTCGGTTGTTATCCCGATATTTCAAGGATGCAATCGTAGCGGAAGATTTGATCTTCCAAGGGATGGAAAAGCTACTTCAAAAAGGTTCTAAATGCTAAGTGTCGCACTCCCGAAAGGGCGAATTGCCGAAGATACGTTGGAAATTTTCGAAACGATTTTCGGAAGCAGTTTTAAATTCGACGATCGTAAATTAATCCTACAAACCGAAAACTTCAAGTTTTTATTGGTCCGTAATCAAGACGTAGCAACATACGTCTATCATCAGGCTGCCGATATCGGCGTTGTCGGACTCGACACACTGGAAGAACAGGGGTTGGATGTTATCCGTCTGCTCGACCTGCAAAAGGGGAAATGCCGTGTCGCTATCGGTATGCGTGCGGGAGAAAAACCCGATTTCACGAAAAGCGAGATAAAAGTCGCGACCAAAATGGTGAATATCACCAAGCGCTATTTTGCCGAGCGAGCGGTTGCCGCCGATATCATAAAGCTTTATGGTTCAATCGAGCTTGCACCGTTGGTGGGACTTGCAGATATGATCGTGGATGTCGTCGAAACAGGAAGTACGATGAAACAAAACGGATTAGAAGTAGTAGAAACGATCATGGAATCGACCACTCATTTGATCGCCAATAAAAACAGTTTCTTTGAAAAGAAAGACGAAGTATTGGACATATACGAAAAAATTAACGCCCTCCTATACGGCCATCAATCATAATTCACTATCGATTAACAATTCAGTTTTATACTCTCGTGAAAATAACAAAGGAAAACCTATGTTTAATCACCGGATTATAAGTGTCACTTTGCCCCTTCTCATAGTAGGAACTGCATTGATGGCAGAGAGTTTTTCAACGGTAGAATATGTTAGTGTTACCCGTTCGACTCCTGTGTATTCGACGATTCAAGAAGAAGTTCCAACTCAAAAATGTTATGATGTACAAGAACAGGTCAGTTCTGGCGGAAGCGGTAATAACGATGTTATCGGCGCTGTTGCCGGGGGCGTTTTAGGGGGTGTACTCGGACACAATGTCGGCGGTGGAACCGGTAAGACTGTTGCAACGGTCGGCGGTGCGGTTTTGGGAACGCTTGCCGGGCAGAATATCGGAAGCAAGTACAATACTCCGGCTTCGTCAACATCCCAAACGGTTCGTCGTTGCGAGACAGTCATGAATTACAAAACGCGCCAAGTTTTGAGCGGATATACGAATTTCGCAAAATTTAAAGGCAAAGAGATCAGTGTCGACAGTGATTCGCCGTTAAAACAGATACCGGTTACGGTAACCTACAGCTACTAACTCTATCTCTCTCCGAACGGGGAGATAATCTTTATATTTGTAATCTTCTTGTTAAAGTTTTTTCGTTACAATTAAACAATAAATATCTTTAATAATTTTCAGGAGTCTCTATGGCACTCAAAGTAGCGATTAACGGCACAGGAAGAATCGGGATTATTGTAGCTAAGATTATTGCGGAACGCAGTGATATCGAGTTAGTGGCGTTGAATACGACTGCTAAACCGGAGATGCTTGAATATTTACTCAAATTTGACAGCGTACATAGAGGCATCGACGCGAAAGTGATCGACGAGAACACAATTGCGATCGGCGGTAAAAATGTTCGTATGTTCAGCGACCGCAACATCGATAATGTCGATTTCGGCGGAGTCGGTGCAGAAGTCGTTATCGAATGTACCGGAAAGTTCCTTGATCAGGAAAGTTGTACGAAGCATTTAAAAAACGGCGTTAGAAAAGTCATTATGTCAGCTCCGGCTAAAGATGATTCACCGACTTATGTATTCGGCGTAAACTCGGATCAGTATAAAGGCGAAGCGATTATTTCAAACGCCAGCTGTACGACAAACTGTCTTGCACCGATTACGAAAGTTTTGGATGATGCATTTGGAATCGAAAACGGCTTGATGACGACAATTCACTCGTATACCAACGATCAAAATATTTTGGATGTTAAACATGCAAAAGATCCGCGCCGTGCTCGTGCCGCCGCATTAAACATGATTCCTACCTCTACGGGTGCTGCGAAAGCGATCGGCAAAGTTATGCCGCATCTTCTCGGTAAATTGAACGGTTATTCGATGCGCGTTCCTACACCGGACGTTTCACTTGTCGATTTAACGGTGAATCTCAAAAAAGAGGTTACGAAAGAAGATATTAACGCAGCGTTCAATGAAGCGGCTGAGGGTGCTTTCAAAGGGCTTATCGAAGTGGATAACGACAAACGTGTATCCGGCGATTTCATCGGATCGACTTTCAGTTCGGTATATGTTCCCGATATGACAAGCATTGTAGAAGGGAAAACGGTCAAAGTATTGGCTTGGTATGATAATGAATGGGGGTATAGCAGCCGTCTGGTTGACATGACTGTTCTCATCGGTACGCGCTAATGCTACGGTTTACCACCCATTTCGATACGAAAGAGTTAGACCCGTTTACGATTGAAAAAGGGTATGAATCGCTTCGTTTCGAAGCGCATAATCAAGAGGTGGGATATTATCATCTGCCATCCGGGTCTCAAGATCTGATTCATGAGCTGACCGCATTGGACAGCGAGATCAACCGCCGATTTAATACTATCGCCGTCGTCGGTATCGGCGGCTCTTCACTCGGGATAAAAGCGATCGAACGATTGCTCCGTCCGAGTACCCCTAATGCTAAAAAAATCATTTACCTCGAAAACTCGGATCCGATCAGTATCATCAGCGAGATGAAAGAGATAGACAAGTTTAAAACATTGTTTATCGTTATCTCAAAATCAGGTGGGACGGTTGAGACACTTTCGATCTTTAAACGTCTTGTCGCAAGTTTTGAATTACCGCTTATGTCTTCCGAACAAATTTATGTGGTCAGCGACGATAACTCCATACTATCACATTTTGCGGATGAAAATAAACTGCGGCGTTTCATTATCCCTGCCAATGTCGGAGGACGTTTCTCGGTATTAAGTGCCGTCGGTATGGTCCCGCTTACATTGGCAGGTTTCGATACTCTCTCTATATTAAAAGGGGCAGAAGCATTTTTGGAGCGTTTCTGGAACCGTCAGGAAGAGCATCTTATTCAAAAAGCAACCTATTACGTAACGCATAAAGAGCAATTTCCTATGAATGTTTTATTTGCCTATTCCGACACATTTGAAGAGTTTGGCAAATGGGTAGTGCAGTTGTGGGGAGAATCGCTTGGAAAACGAAACCGTCGCGGCGAGAGAGTGGGACTCACTCCGATTTCTCTAATCGGTTCGGTAGATCAGCATTCGTTTTTACAGTTGATCATCGAAGGGCCGTTGAATAAAACGGTCACCTTTTTGCATATCGAACATTCAGAAGAACACTTAATGATTCCAAACCTTTCGCTCAAATACCTTGAGAAAAGCGATTTTGTAAACGGAAAAAGTTTCAACGATTTGATTAATGCACAGTGTTACGCAACGATGCAAAGCGTTTTACAAAGCGGCGTAAGTGTGGATGAAATTGCCTGGAAACAGATCGATGAAATTTCGGTTGGTGAAATGATTTTGTATTATGAATTGCTCACATCGCTCAGTGGCGCTTTATTGGAGATCAATACCTACGATCAACCCGGCGTAGAGCTCGGGAAGCAAATTTTGGAAGGTTACTTTAAAAAGTAATGTAGCCGGTTTTAACTGTTCCGCATCAAGTTTTCTTCGGATTCGCGGATCAGGTTGTCCATCAGGGAGAAAAGTTTGTAGCTAGCATCTTCCATGGATTCAAAATTACGGATAATATCTTCTTTATGTTGCACCGATAAATCTTTTTCTTGAATATAGTGTAAATTTTTGTGCACTTCGTTGTGAACGATTTCATGCGGCTGCGCAATATCTTTATAGCTTGGAAGGTGGGCAAAACGCTCTTTCCCCGCACCGCTTTCATACCATTTACCGAGGCGACAGTTATGATGGTCGGAGAATACGGTCTCCGAACGGCCGTTGACGAGGCTTTTGTAGGCATTGGATTTAAACATGATATGATCGATTTTAGCCAAAGTAACAAAGGTCGTATTTTCAATAGCCGTTGCCTGAACGGAAGTGCTGATGGCATCTTTATTGAATGCATGGAGTGTTTCTCGGAAGGATTCTATTGCATCATTGGATTCGTTGGCAATTTCGTTCATATCGGTTGAATTGGAGTGAATCTCCGTCGTCTCTTGCTGTAGTGTCTGAACGGCAATAGCAATCTCTCCGGTTGCTTTTTGGGTTCGTTCGGCCAGTTTGCGTACCTCGTCGGCAACAACGGCAAAACCACGACCGTGTTCTCCTGCTCGTGCCGCTTCGATAGCCGCATTCAATGCCAAAAGGTTGGTTTGATCGGCAATGTCTTTGATCAGGTTGACGACAGAGGTAATTTCTCCCGTTTTTTCGTTGAGAGAATTAATTGCATCCGCAGAGACTTGAACCAATTCGATCAGATGGTTGAGTTTGGTGATGATTATCTCTAATTCACTGACGGTCTCTGAGGAATTTTTAGAGGTTTTCTGGCTTATTTGAGTAATGTTATTAAGACGTAAAATTGTATTTTGTAGATCGTTTTGGATGACGTCGAGCCCTCCGCCGACACCGGCACCGATTTTACCTAGAGCACTGTTTAGGATCGATTTTTGGATATGCAGATAGTTGGTATGCATGGAATCGATAGCTTTGTTGACAAAAGAACTTGCTTCTTTAAATTCTCCCTGCAAACCTTGAATATTGATGCGGCGGTAAAACTCATCGCGGCTTGAAGCTTCGACACTGGCACGAATTTCCCGAATGAAGACTTCCGTTTGATCCAGCATGTTATTTGTATTCCAGCACAAGTCATTTAATTCACCGTGATCGACGATATTGGTTATACGGCTTTCAAGATTCCCTTTTTCGGCACCTTTGATAACGGTTGCTACTTCACTGATTGTTTTTTGCGTTTCGCGTATGTTTAAGAAAATAAACCAGGCCAATGCGAAATTAAAAATATTTAAAATCCGTATCCAGCTCCATCCGTCTATAATCGTTTCGAGTAGAAGGGCTACTACGAAAAGGATAATAGAAATGATATTCGCATATTGGACTTTAGAGAGAGAGGACAAATTCATCGTACGACATTCCTTTATCTTTTAGTACTTGGGTAAGTGCGGCTTCAGAGCTTATGACTCCGCCTTGTCGTTCTTTTTCAAGGAGCAATGCGTAAAGCGGTTTAATAATATTGAGTGCATTCTGAGAAGGCTTTCGGCGGACCGAGTGATAATTGCTGATCGCTCTTTTATCATCGAATGAAGGAGTAACATGCGCATAAACCCAATAATAGTCTCCCTCTTTTGTTTTGTTTTTTACATAAGCGAATATCTCTTTTCCCTCTTTAATACGGCTCCAGAGAAGCTTAAAGATGACAGAGGGCATATCTTCATGACGGAGAATATTATGCGGATGATTCAGAAGTTCATGTTCCGTATATCCGGATATTTTTATAAAAAGGGCATTTCCATAAGTGATTTTGCCTTGTAAATCCGTTTTTGAAACGATAAATTCCTCATCACCGAAGGTTAATTCTTGATTAGCCATTTAGATTTTTACTCCACGCATTAATATGGTATAAACCGTTTTCATTAGTCTAGCAACCATTTCCTAAATATTTTCCCTTTTATCGGTTTGTTTATAAATTTTTTGTATATATTTTCACCATTTTCGCGAGGTATTGCGACATAGCTCAAATGATCAAACTGGTCGATTTTTCCAATATCTTGCTGGGTTAATCCGCATTCATGAATCAATGCTCCGACAATGTCTCCGGCCCTCAATTTCTCTTTTTTACCGGCATCGATGCAAATGGTACGCATCAGGCTTTCGGGAAATTCTTCTTGTATATTTTTTGGAAGCTCTTGTGGGCTGACCGGACGATTTAGTTCTAAGAACCGTTCGCGTTGATAATGGCTGATGAGAGTAATGGCAATTCCGGTTTTGCCTGCACGGCCGGTTCTTCCGATTCGATGGGTATAACGTTCGTTTTGGATCGGGACTTCATAGTTTATGATGGCGTCCAATCCCTCGATATCGATACCTCTGCCTGCGACATCGGTGGCAACGAGTATCGGCACACTGAGGTTGCGGAACTGTAAAATTGCCTCATTCCGCTCAAACTGTTCCATATCGCCATGTAGAGTCAAAGGATGAATGCCGATATGTTTTAACTCTTCATATAACGCATTCGCTTCCATTTTGGTATTGCAGAAAATAATGGTATTAGTGATATGGTGCAGAGATAGAATTTGTCCGATAGCAGAGAGTTTATTGTCGCAAAAATAGGCAATCTCTTCTATTTTCGGTTTACTGATCGAATGTTCGGCAGTGACCATGACGGGGTCTTTCATAAACTCTGATGTAATCGTCTGGATCGATGAGGGGAAGGTAGCGGAGAAAAGAAGATTCTGCCGTGAAGAAGGTGTAAATCCTAAGATGGCGGTAATATCTTCGATAAAACCCATGTCGATCATCTGATCGGCTTCATCCAGTACCACCGTTTGGATTTGAGCCGGATCGAAGGCGTCCGTTTGAAGCAGCTTTAAGACGCGGCCAGGGGTACCGACGATAATGTGAGCTCCATGCTTGAGCGAATGGATTTGCCCTTTCATCGGGACACCTCCGCAGAGGGTAAGAATTTTAATATTCCCGATTTCGGACGCGAGTGAACGGAGTACTTTTGCTACTTGTTCGGCAAGCTCGCGGGTAGGGCAGAGGATAAGGGATTGAATCCCGAACGATTTAGGGTTAATCGAATTCAAAACTCCTAAACCGAAAGCCAAAGTTTTACCGCTTCCGGTTGCTGCTTGGGCGATACAATCTTTTTTGTCTAAAATGACAGGGAGTGCCGTTGCCTGAATTGGAGTCATCGTCGTGAAGTCAAGACGTTTTAATGCCTCTTTTAATGGGGAACGTAAGGCTAAGGTATCGAAGGTGGACATTGTGTCGCTTTATAATATAGATACGCGATTATAGCATAGATGGCAAAACCCCCACAGGGAGGGTGTTTGAGAGGGATGCGTTATACGGCTTTAATGGTAACGCCGTATTTTTCTTCAGCGACGTTGCGTGCTTGAAGAGAATACGAAGCAATCTCATTGAAATTGAGATATTTATAGACTTGATCTGCTTTTCCTGCCAATTTTTCAGGAACGATACTCATGTATTCCGCTACGCTCGGAATACGTCCGAGTTTCGCACATACTGATGCAAGCTCAGCCGATCCTAGATAAACCTGAGTCCCTTTACCTAGACGGTTGTCGAAGTTACGGGTAGAGGTTGAGAATACGGTTGAACCTTCACGAGAACTCGCTTGGTTACCCATACAAAGTGAACATCCCGGAACTTCGGTTTGTGCCTCGATCGCTTTATAAACGTCGTAGTACCCTTCGTTGATGAGTTGTTGCTCATCCATACGGGTCGGAGGAACGATCCAGAATTTTTCAACCGCAATTTTGCCTTCACCGCGCATGACTTCACCCGCCGCACGGTAGTGACCGATGTTGGTCATACAGCTGCCCAAGAATACTTCATCGATTTTTTCACCCGCAACTTCGCTGAGCAATTTAACATTGTCAGGATCATTTGGACATGCCAAGATCGGCTCTGTTACTTCTGCAAGGTCGATTTCGATGATCGCAGCGTATTCCGCATCCGCATCCGGTTCCATCAATGAAGGAGCGGCTAGCCACTCTTTCATTTTATCGGCACGGCGTTGAAGCGTACGTGCATCTTCGTAACCGTCTGCGATCATTGCTTCGATCAACGTTACGTTTGATTTTAGGTATTCGATAACCGGTTCTTTGTTCAGGCGAACCGTACAGGCCGCCGCTGAACGCTCAGCCGACGCATCGGAAAGCTCGAACGCTTGTTCCACTTTCATGTTCGGAAGACCTTCGATCTCCAAAACACGTCCGTTAAAGATATTTTTCTTCCCTTTTTTCTCAACAGTTAAAAGCCCTTGTTTAATCGCATAATACGGGATAGCGTTAACAAGGTCACGTAGCGTGATACCCGGCTGCATTTCACCTTTGAAGCGAACCAATACAGACTCAGGCATTTCAAGTGGCATAGAACCGGTAACCGCTGCAAACGCAACAAGACCTGAACCTGCAGGGAAACTCACACCGATAGGGAAACGGGTGTGAGAGTCACCGCCGGTTCCTACCGTGTCCGGAAGAACCATACGGTTCAACCATGAGTGGATAACACCGTCCGCAGGACGAAGGGCAACACCGCTGCGTGAGCTGATAAATGCCGGCAATGTTGCGTGCAATTTCACGTCAGACGGTTTCGGGTATGCTGCCGTATGACAGAAAGATTGAAGAACGAAATCCGCTGAGAAACCGAGAGCTGAAAGTTCTTTGATTTCATCACGTGTCATCGGTCCGGTTGTATCTTGGCTACCGACAGTGCTTGTCATAGGTTCACAGTACATACCTGGGCGTACCCCTTCCATACCGCATGCACGTCCAACCATTT